>NZ_AFMS01000123.1 GCF_000215485.1 Anaplasma marginale str. Florida | reverse complement strand
ATGGTTACTGCCTCTTTTGATGAGTTTGATCTTCTTGGACACAACATCAAGGAGCCTCACTTTTTCCCTGACCAGGGTTACATGATCACTCTCAGAATGGCTGCCACCCATGACGCACCGCGCCTCCAAGCTACCTGCAGAGCAGGATTATATCGCCAGAACAATTCGTTGTCACATTGATATATACCCAACCTAAAGCTGCGTGAGCAACTTGCCGACCTGAGGCTTAGTTTATAGGCAACCTGCAGACCAATGCTCAATGTCGTTCGTGGTTCAGCAATAACACTTTAAACATCGTGCCCATATTTTCCGTAAGGCGCAGGAACGCGCCTTTAAGTTCACGCCTCTGCCTCTCGGTAGCATTGCGTTCAAGGCACGCTAGCCTCTCGCGGATCCCAAATTGATACAAAAACTCCCTCTGGGTCACAACCTTGCTATTTAGGCGTTGAGCGTGCTTCTGCAACAAGCCAAAATCGACGTGTGCGGTGATGTCACATTCCCCGATGTTATCGAGAAAATCGCAATAATGGTGGCTCTTCACTGATTGTATGGTACTACGGTACGGCGGTTGTAAATATCCATAGTCAAATATGGCGGCCGCTCCCCCATTGCGCACAATAATTTTTTCCAAACATGCTAAAACGTCACTGGCAGCCTCGCAGCGCTCTATTATTCCTCCTTCGGGTACATCACCATACTCATCAAGGTTATATTGCGTGTCCACAGCCACAATGCCTAAATTTCCTCCATCATTGCATACACAACACTCCTTCCAGGCCCCGCTAGTACGTATAAACTGCCTCACTGGTAGCGCATCAAAAAACTCATTCGCCACCACAATTGTGGGCCTTTCCGGCAGCTCTTCCAATTTACAATGCCAAGAGATTTCTTTGCGCGCCGAGAAGCTTTCCAATGTCGCACGCTGAGTGTTGCGCAATAGTGGGCTGATTTCAAGCAAATGGACCTCAAGCAGGGCATCGTATCTGGGGAATTGTTCAAACACCCTCAGAATGTCATGCATCAGCGTCCCCCTGCCCGGACCAAGTTCTAGGAGGGAAAATTTTCCGAAATTCCAGCACTTTCTAGGTAGGATAGAATCCAAAGTGCAACAACTTCTCCAAAAAGTTGGCTTATTTCCGCCGACGTTACGAAATCCCCAGCTCGGCCGAAGGGCACCCTGGTCATATAATACCCATGCTCTTCATGATACAGGGCAAGGCTCATAAACCTATCCATCGTCACGTGGGCAGAATTTTCAAAAATGAATTTCTTAAAACAAAAACCCATGTGTTAACGTATATATTACCTGAGTCAGATACCATGGAGAACCTACGCGGTACAGCCCAAGTTTAAGTGGTTTTGCCGCCCAAAACAACCGCGCACCCCGGCCATTCCGATATTGGTTCTTTTTTATGGTCCACCATAAATTTGTGGTACACACAAAACCTTAAGATATGTAGAATGTCTTCAGAAGCGCGATTTGCAATTACTAGAGTAGCATCATGTCTGGAATCAAGAAGTTTATTATCCCATGCGAGTTTGGCGGTAGAATTGCCCCATTTGCTATATATATTGGGGAACCAAGGCCGGACGCACACCCTGTACAGCACCAAAACACCTGGCTATCAAAAGAGCG
>NZ_AFMS01000124.1 GCF_000215485.1 Anaplasma marginale str. Florida | reverse complement strand
CGTTGGCATTCCTGGAGAGACTTGGTATGTCCTACCCTATAAGAAAGATGTATCAGGTGATGAAGTATTATCCTGGTCTAGCTTTGACTGGTGGGGTAAGAACGGAGGTGCTCCTGGTGATGATCCAATAAAGTTTAAACGTATAAGCCCATATGGTGTCACTGGAGCTGTAGGCTATGCTCTGGGTGACACTAGGATAGAGCTTGGAGTGATTGGGCAAGAGTTTTCTGTTTCTGAGATTAGTGGTAGACATTGGAAACAAGGAAACTCCTTGTTCTTGTTGCTAGGGAAGCGTAGTGCAGATCTTGGAGGCTAAACTGGATTTATGCTGTTATCAGTGATGCGCAAGCGCACGAAGTGCCGTTCTAGCCCCTCAAAATTCCTGTCGTCAACGTCTGTGATCCATGTTTGGCATCCCACGTCTTTTATGGTCTGCACAAGCTCTTGCTTATGCGTATAATCCAAATGCGACATGATGTCGTCCAGCAACATTATGGGGGCCTGGTTGTGTACCTTGCGCTTCGCAACTGCTGCTGTCAACAACAGCGATAGCAGGAGGATTTTTTGTTCTCCGGTTGAGCAGTTACTTGCTGCGAGGTTTTTATCTGCGTTTGATATCTGAAAATGATCATTGTGGATGCCAAATGAGGTGAGCTGTCCATGCATGTCCTTCATTCTACTGTTTCCCAGCTGCTGCATGTACCGACTTACCGCATGTTCCTGGCTTTCTAACAGCTCGAAAACCGCACTATCTAGGTGTATGTTGAACTTCAAAAATGGGGAGTTAATGTCATTATCTGCCATGGTTTTTTGTAAAATCTCAAGTGCGTTGAGCCGCATCCGAGCGATGCAAACCCCACTTGCAGCCATGACATTTTCCAAACTCGTAAGCCAATTGACGTCCTGTGGGGCCTCGCGCAGAATCTTTCTTCTGTCACGCTTTGCCTTTTCGTACCGGACTATGTGAGAGGAATAATCTTTGTCGAATATGTGCACGACCCTGTCAAAAAACCTTAGGCGCTCTGATGGTGCTTTGAGTAAAATATGGTCCAACTGCGGCATGAGCCACACTATGCATAGCATATTGTGTAGGGTACTGTAGAGACCGGCCTTCTCGTCTATAAGCAGGCGACGTTTATTTTCGTGCTTTGTGATACTAACCGAACATTGTGCGTTACCACTCAGTACCGCATGGTGCACACTCCAGGGAGCGCTCGACTCACGGTTTTGCATACAAGCTGCACTGACATTGCGCAATCCGGGGCCCTTCGACAGCAAAGATATTGCCTCTAAAATGTTAGTTTTGCCTGATCCATTTTCTCCCAACAGCACAACTGAATGCCCGTGGCTTTCCAGTTCGGCCCTTGTGTAATTCCGGAAGTTACACAACTTAATGCTTTGAATACACGATCTTGGACTGGGGGACATATTAAGATCTTACGATAACAGCCCAAAACGCCAGGCTGGGAGGGCTTTTTGTATGCGCAGCTTGTTTCCTGCCTCTTCGGCTGTGTGCGAGGAAGGACCGCACGGCGCAGCTCTACCGACCTCCCGTTCAACATACGCTGGCATGCAGTGCAAAAGCATATGGCCATGCTTCGCAAGCGCAATAAGAAATTCATCGACCTGATGGTTATTCAGCACGTCTAGGTTAGTGGGGTTGCCCATCGAATGCCAAGAGTCAGAAGTGACAACATCTGCATCCGAAGCCGCATGCGCCAGCTCTGGCTCATAAGCGATGTCTGCACCTTCTTGTTGTGCGTCTTTCCGGGCCATGTTATCTGAGCACCGTAGAGTGGGTGTCAGAAGCCTAAACTTCAAAGCAGCGGCAGCCCGCACCTGGGAACTCAATACGTTGGTATTGCCGCACACCCACGCAACAGTTTGCCCGAAAATTGCACACCACTTTGTTGCCGCATAAGTTAAGATGCCAGCCAGCACCCGATACGGATGGCTCTTTTTGATGAGCGCATTGATCATCTGCACATTGCTGCGCAGTTTCATCTCCAGCAGAGCGGCGTGGCTTGCTGTACGCGGCACCATAAGGTCTACGTACTGCGACGATGCGGCATCGCGTACCGATTCACCCCTGTGTGGGTACACTTCACTTGCTCCGAGCACTATTATCCCGCTGCCCTTCTGGTTTATGTTGCCCTCAAAGGAAGCCCTGGTACGCGCGGAGGACTGACAAAGCGCCATGGCAATGTTTTTGCGCACAAGCGTGCCCGCCAACTTGTTGTACACCGTTTTGGTTTTTAGTTCAAAGCCTGAGATAACCCACATGCTTGCGCTGCTACAGCAGCCAATGTCGACGAGAGACCCTACCCCAGTTCCAGCAACACCCACGCCCTTACCTGCCCAACCTACACTAGAACTTCACTCTAACAATAGACACAAAAAACAGCACAACCACAAGCGCTAACAACAGCGCGAACACAGTGCAATTTTTTATTTTCCTTTTGTGTAAGAACTCCGCATCCACTGCAACTACTCCAGAATTCGCTGGCAGCCAAGGACAGCAACATTCTAGGGTTTCACCACAAAGGATGGTGAATGTCAAGAGGTTTGCATGTTGCCTGCGTGCTAAAATGACGTAAAACGCCCTACAAGCGCTTGTAACACAGCGTACCTGGGTCCACTGCCTGCGCCCGCAGCAGCACCGGAACAGGGCGATTATTGCTCCAGCGCACGCCAGCGCGGCCGGCTGACACGTAGGGAGCGTGGGGGTATAGGCAGGCTCCTGGCTTGCCCGCATCTACTGCGTGCAAAACTGGCGCCACACCAGCACAGAGCAAGTGGAGATAAGCGGCACCGCCACCCCGCAGGCGCCCATGCCGGGCCCCAGCACGGAGATTAGATATCACCGGAAACAGGGAGTCTCAGGGAACTCAATAACTCTGCTGTGATGTCACTTTGGAATGTGTGGCCTTATGAATGACAGTGCACATCCCAACAAATGCCTAAGGCCGCCGAAAACAAATCCGCATGGCCCCTTACACCACACCCCAACGTTATGATGACTAGCGGCACTACGTGCCACGCTAGCTGGCTTCGAAACAGCTGGGCGACTATGTTGCGTAGATGCAGCTGTCCGCCGTGCCCGCGCAACAGCGCGTGTGCTCTTTACCGCTGTGCGATCTTTCGGTGTTGCGGCTGCACGCGCCTTTTTTGTGCTGACTGTGCGCTTGCTACTTGTAGCCTTTGTCGCCTTGGTGCTACTTTTGGGCTTACTGCCGATAGTCTGTGACATGAATTAAACTCCCCCTTTGCGTTTGGAACAACCTCGGATTGTAGCTAAATGCTGTTGAGCCAACCCTAAATTGTGAAAACCCGGTGAAATTCTCGTCCATAACAGTTTGTAATTTCTTAATAATGGAGTTACAACACGCAACCCGATGCGCCATGCACACCTTTCCTATCAGTACCGGATAGCTGGAACATCTTGGGTTTTTGGATGATACTAGGGGTTTATGGCCATGCTGCTGGCGCCTTCTGGTAGTACGATTTTTGATCATTCATAGAAGGTGGTTGCAACGTTCCCACAAACAACAAACTGGAGGCCGAGCACATTTTGCGTTATTTAGAGTACTCGGAGGTTTTGGGGGTGCTACATATGGCAAACTTTGTAGTTGTAGATGCGTATGGATTTCTCTTCCGCGCGTATTATGCCCTTCCGCAGTTGCATACCTCTCAGGGGGCGCCCATAGGCGGTGTGTACGGATTTATCAATATTCTCTTGAAACATCTACTGACACACAATGCAGACTATATAGCAGTTGTTTTTGATACAGGCTCAAAAAACTTTCGCCACACCCTGTATCCACAGTACAAAATGAACCGACCAAGATTGCCTGAGGATCTGCTCAGACAATTTTCCCCGCTGCGAGAAGCAGTGAGTGCACTGGGCATTGCAAGTGAGGAGGTGCACAATTTTGAGGCGGACGATGTCATAGCTACGCTCAGCACGAAATATGCGTCTGAAGATGTTCAAGTGCGGGTAATCACTGCGGACAAAGATTTGCTACAGCTCATGGGAGAGCACGTGCAGATTTTTGATCCAATTAAGAATAAGTACCTGACAGATGAATATGTAGTTGACAAATTTGGTGTGACTCCTGACAAACTCCTGGACGTTCTCGCTCTAACTGGGGATGCCTCTGACAACATCCCGGGTGTGCCGAGTATTGGTGTAAAAACCGCTGCCAGGCTTATCAACCAATTTGGATCCTTAGATAACGTTTTGAGCTGCGCTGAGAAAGTTGAGCAGAAAAAATGTCGAGAAATGCTCATACAACACGCGGATCAGGCGTTACTCTCACGGGATTTAGTGTCCTTACAACGAGCAGTCGAGTTCGATGGAGACTTGAATAAGTATGCCAAAAAACTGCCTGACTCGGAGCAGCTGCTCGCTTTCTTAGAAAAGTACGAGCTAAACTCTCTGCGGGGGAAAATCGAGCAGTGTTACCAGATCTCTCTTGAGTCTCCCGATCGGCAGGGGGGAGCGGGAGAAATGCCGGAATCTCACACCGAAGACCCGGTGGCGTTTTTGCGTAAGTGTGAAAATGTTGGGTTGCTTGCCTTCCACGCAAAAATTGCAGACGGAACCATTAACGAGTTGTCGGTTGCCTATGATAGGGAACATGCGCTCACCGTACGTGGGGATGAGGTACGGAATTTTATGGATGCAGCCAGGCAAATTTTGGCTTCAGATTCTGTACTTAAAATTGTACATGATGCGAAGCTAATTATGCGGCATTTTCCGGATTTAGGGGCGTTCGATGATGTTATGTTGATGTCTTATAGTCTGGATGCGGGCAGTCATGACCACAGTTTGGCGGGTATGGCCTATCGTTACTTGCACCAGAAATTTCCGGCCAGGCTGGCGTGCACCCTTGTGCAGTTGCATGGGGTAATGAGAAACAAACTGCTCTTAGACAGGTTATTCACAGTTTACTACCAACTTGAAAGGCCGCTTGTGCGCGTTCTCTATGAGATGCAAGAAATCGGCGTTGAGGTTGATACAGAAATCTTGAAACAGCTCTCACAAGATTTTCATGGTTCCATACGCTCGCTGGAAAAGGAAATATATGACCTTGCTGGATGCAAGTTCAATGTTGCGTCCGCAAGGCAACTAGGCAAGCTTTTGTTTGAACGTATGGGGCTCAGCAGCAGTGCGAAGAAAATGCCGTCCGGGTCTTATTCTACGAATGCTGAGGTGCTTACAGAGCTTGCTGCAGAAGGGGTAGAAATTGCAGACAAGGTGCTGAAGTGGCGGCATTTTTCCAAGCTAAAAAGTACTTACGTTGACGCTTTGCTAAGACAGGTTGAGACCGGAACTAAGCGGGTACACACCAGCTATTCTATGATTTCTACTGCTACTGGTAGAATAAGCTCGAGCAACCCGAATCTGCAGAATATACCCATCAGGAGCAAAGAAGGCACCGAAATCAGAAAAGCGTTTGTAGCGCGTGAAGGCCACAAGCTAGTATCGGCAGATTATTCCCAGATGGAGCTGAAAATTATGGCCCACATTGCCGGGGTGCAGGCCTTCAGAGACGCCTTCTCCGAGGGAAAGGATATCCACATGGTGACGGCACAGCAAATTTTTGGTGATGGAGTCACAGATCCGGAACTCAGGAGAAGGGCGAAGTCTATAAATTTCGGGATCATATACGGTATGAGCCCATTTGGATTGGCAAAGAATGTCGGCATTACTAGGCAAGAGGCCAGCCAGTACGTAGCACAGTATTTTCGCTCTTATCCGGAGATCAAAAACTATATGGAGGCAATCAAAGCCTATGCAAGGAAGTATGGGTATACTAGAACAGCCTTTGGTAGGAAATGTTACATTTCTGGTATAAACAGCGAGCAACACACAGTCAGAGGTTTTGCAGAGCGTGCCGCGATTAATGCTCCAATACAGGGTACCGCTGCAGATGTTGTTAAAAAAGCGATGATAAATTTACGTAATAAACTCGAGGTTGGCGCAATAATTTTGCAAGTACACGACGAACTTCTAGTTGAGGTGCCCGAGAGCCATGTGGATAGGGTTGCAAAGTTGATGAAAGAAGTGATGGAGGGTGTCGCAAATTTTTCCGTGCCACTCAAGGTTGATATCGGGGTTGGTAGCAGTTGGGGTAGCATGGCAAAATTGGAGTCAGTATAAACGGCGGCGCTCTGTTGACGTCTACTCGGGTTATGGCTGATGTTAATTATTAGTCTAACTGCGCAACCGGTTTTGTTTGACAGGGTTACATCTTGAAAGACGGGACCTAAGAGCTATAATGCGCGAGAGTCGTGTTTGTTGGTTGGTTGTCTTGTTGGCCAAGAAAGAGGATTTTTTAAAGACTCCTAACGGCGGGCCCGAAGCCGCTAAGGGCGTAGTTGTTTCTGCTTCTATTCTATCTGCAGACTTTGCAAACCTTAGTGCGTCAGTCGCTGCAGTAGAGGCTGCTGGAGTTGACTGGCTGCATGTTGATGTTATGGATGGGTGCTTTGTGCCAAACCTAACGGTGGGCCCCGTGGTTATTGCTGGTATCAAAAAGTGCACTCGCCTAGTGTTGGATGTACACTTGATGGTTCAAACTCCGGCCCTGCACTTACGGAGTGTAATAGATGCCGGGGCTGATATCATCACCGTACATGCGGAGTCAGATGTGCACCTTTACAGGTTTGTGCGAGAGGTAAAATCCCACGGGAAAAAAGTGGGAGTGTCCCTGGTCCCTAAAACTCACCATAGCGCACTGGAATACGTGATACATGAACTGGACCTTGTGCTTGTGATGTCTGTAGATCCGGGGTTCGCGGGCCAAGAGTTTCTTACATCACAGCTGCGCAAAATAGAAAAAATCCGTACCATGGTGGAGAAGTACTCCTTGCCAACCAAGATATCGGTGGATGGGGGCGTCACTACGGAAAATGTCGGATCTATTGTCAACGCAGGTGCTGATGTGGTAGTGGTTGGTACATCACTTTTCAAATCTGCTAACATGTATAAAGTAGTGCAGGCCTTGAAGTCATTTTAGAAATATTGTGAGGTAGAGTTGAACGCTGTTGCAACAATTTTTGCTGCTGTTGGCAGGTACTTTATCGGGTTGGTTGTACCAGTGGGCAGGATGTCGATTTTCTGTGCGAAATCTGTGGCACTTGGCGCTCTCCCCCCTTACTACTTCCCAATAGCAGCGAGGCAGTTTTTTGAGATGTGGTTCTTCTCTCTTCCTATTGTTGGGATGACCGCGCTGTTTACTGGAGGCGCGCTGGTGCTGCAAGATACTCTAGTGGGGGGCGGTAAGGTCGCAGCACACTTTATGGCTGGTATAGTAACCGTTGCGATAGTTCGGGAACTTGGGCCGGTGTTGATAGGGCTGATTGTTGCAGGAAGAGTTGGCGCTGCAGTTGCTGCAGAAATAGGGACAATGCGCATTACAGAACAGATTGATGCTCTGGATACTCTTGAAGCTGACCCCTTCCAGTATCTAGTGGCGCCCCGGGTTATCGCCCTCATGGTCGCGATGCCTGTGCTTATCATATACACAGATTTTTTGGGGATATTTGGTGGGTACGCTGTCGGCACATTGGGTCTGGGTTATAATCCAAACGAGTATATAGGGGGTGTCGCTGAATTTTTGCGCTTCAAGGATGTGACCGAGGGTTTAGTCAAGGCAGTGTCCTTCGGGTTTGTAATTGCGATGGTGGGGTGCTATAGCGGGTATTATTGCAGTGGGGGAGCCAGAGGAGTTGGTGCTGCAACTACCAACACAGTTGTTTCATCTTCCATGCTCATCGTACTGCTTAACTATGTAATTACGGTTTTTTACGCGTAGTGCCATGTATGCTGTATCCATATCTGATTTGCACATGACTTTCCGCGACAAAAAGGTGCTCCAGGGTGTTAACCTCAACATCCCGTGGGGGGAATCCCTGGTAATTCTGGGGGAATCCGGTAGCGGGAAGTCAGTACTGACTAAAATAGTGCTGGGGCTCATCACACCAACCGCCGGTAGTGTGACAATAGACGGAGTGGATGTGTCGCACCATCAGCAGAATACGAAGAAATTTAGCGTTCTATTCCAAAATTGTGCACTGTTTGACAGCCTTACCGTGTGGGAGAATGTGGTTTTTAATTTTCGCAGAAGGTTGGGCATTAGTGCGAACCAGGCCAAAGAGCTGGCACAGTGTGGGCTGGAAATGGTAGGTTTGGACTCTAGCGTCATGGATGTTTATCCCGTAGCTCTTTCTGGGGGTATGAAAAAAAGGGTCGCGCTTGCCCGTGCGATAATCGGGCGGCCGAAGATCTTGATTTTGGATGAGCCGACTTCCGGGCTCGACCCTATAATGTCTGATGTGGTGAGTGATATCATCATGCAATGCCACGCGGAGCTCAAGCTGACTGTCATCACCATAACGCACGATATTGATAGCGCGCTCAGGATAGCGGATAAAATTGCGGTGCTAAAAGACGGGAAGATTATTGCGTGCGAAGGGGTGAGTGACATACAAAACAGCACGGACCCGTACGTAGTGAAGTTCATGCGGCTTGCCTACTAATAGTACACATGCTTTTGTGCGGGTGGTAGGGTGTTTCGTGCACTCTCAGAATATTTCATTGGTGAACGTAACGTCCTGCGTAGTATACTCCCGCCTGTGCCCATGTGTTAACACGTTGGGTCGCTGTTGGCAATTGTGAGCCCTTTAATGTTGAATGCTGAAGACCTAGGTGGGCATGCACACGCCTTTGCACGTACATTGGCGGACATGCCTGTGGAGGAAATACTATCCCGCGATGGCAACGACAGCCCGCTTGCCATACTAATGGATGCCATGCTACCCAGCTCTCAGGAAAATGGGACGTTGAGCGATTTGTGGGCAATGTTCCGCTCAACAATAACTGGTGGTAGATATGGGGCGTCGAGGCCTGATAATACCGCCGGCCCCAGCGGTGCACGGGCACGCCGGCCAATACGGAGTTTACCTGCGAGAAGTATATCTGCTGGTGCTGATGATCCAGTATCGAGGAGAGATCGTCGCATTCCTGCAATTATTGAATGTGTTGGAATAATAGCAGACAAAATAGAACAAGCGCGCTTGGCATCCATGCAAAAGGGAAGAGTTACACATGCGGTGTTTGTTAGTAGCGTTGAGCGATTTTTACAACAGGAACACGTATGCATGCGCAGGTGCGATGACGGCTCTATGGAAGTTCATAGAAGCTTCACTTACATGCTGTGTCTGCAATATCTCATGCCAGGTAATGCGGAAGACAGACAGAATCTCATGTTCGAGCTTGTAAAGAAGTTTTTGATAGGCTTCTCAAGATATGCGTTGGATGCCCGCGGCGCGCGAGCCATTCATTACGCTTTGTCTTTGTGTGGCGGTAAGTACGAAAGGGAGTTCATGGTTCAGATCGTACGCCCATTGGTTGCACGGGAAGCCAGACGCTTCCGAACAGAATGTACCAGCGGTTCGTTTTTTGAAGCACTAAGGGACCAAGAAGGCAATGGGCCGCTACGTTATGCGCTGGGCTCGGTATACTGCTCTGAAAGTGCGGTAAGATACGCGCTCCTATACCTTGATCGCATCAGTACACCGAGAGACCCTTCGTTTCTGCAAGAATTTATTACTGGGATACCCTACTATGCACTTTTTTATTCTCTGAGCGAGGATTGTGAGAGATTCAAACTTGCGTTTATGCAGTCAAACGCAGAACTAAGAAATAGCATCGGTTGGTTACAAGGTAGGGTTGGTTCCCGTAACATAGACCTACACGAGGTAGCAAGAATTATACGGAGCCGCCTGGAGCATACAGATGGTATTGCTGAAAGAGCGAGAATTTTCAACACAAGATTTTGCAATGTATTGCACATGTTGTGTGCTCAGGATGACAGAATCCGCGGCAACAATGTGCTATTACGGCACGAGGAGTTTGCACCAATTCAGGAGTTTTTTGCTCGTTGTAGACAGAAGCTAAATCGCATACGCACTGAGTCAGATGTGGAATCTCGCCTCTTGGATGACGTAATACGCGGCCACCTGAGCGAGCTTTTTAGCTTTTGTGAAAACGGGCGCAACCGTATTGGTGCAAGAGCGGTGGTTGGCGAATTAGTGGAATATGTTCTTAGTGATAATGCCTATGTGAGGCGGGTTAGTATATGTGCGGACTACACGCGCAGGCTGCTCTGCCGCGACGAAGCGGGGAGCGATGCCAACGGGTGGGCGTATGACACGTACACCATGGTAGTGAATAGTTTTTTTGCTATGGTGTGCTCAGCGTGCAAGCTATCTTCAAGGTTTTTCCTCGAGCATGCAGAAGTATGTAGCGGTTTTTCAGAGGCGAGGCGTGTTTACGCTCGTGAGCACCGGATATTCAAAGCATTCTGCTATTTCTTCCCCAGTGCGGGAGGCGTAATATTGGTGTGCGCGCTCTCAGGGATTGTTGCCTGCAGCAAGGCCCCACTACACACCAAAATGTGGCAGATGTTTGGTATTGTGTGGGTCACATTCCTGGTATGCACGGCCTTATATACTTACTGTGCACTGGAAAAAGCGGAGATTGAGCGCAGGATGCTAGAACTTAGGCGCAGCTCTGAGGACTATATTCTTGGCGTAATACGGTGTGGGGAGAATACACTCAGAAATGCTCCAAGTGTACCACCAGTGCCGGCTGCTACCGGCACGCACTTACGTGCTGTTACATGTACACCCCCTTGGGAGCAAATTACCAGCGCTGAAAACGCAGCACGTGGCTTGCGGTGTTGATGGCCTGCAGTCTAGCGCATGTGCGTTTCACAGGCCATCACTACTGCCTAACGCTTTCAGGTAAAAATCTTCCGCTAAAATCGCCTCTGCAGGGCACTATTCAGTAGCGCACTAAGCTTGGATTTACATTGTGAATTGGGAAACGGCTCTAAAAATCTGTTAGCTGCATCTACATATTCCGCAGCAAATTTTGTGGCTTTTTGTACGATGTTTAGAGATGTGATGTAAGAATGCGCAGTTTCAATATCTGCGGTCCTGCCAGCTAGAGCGCCCCTCAACATTTCTTTCCCGGCCGAATCTGCCTCCTCGTATGCCATAATCAGTGGTAAAGTAACCTGGCCGTTGTTAAGGTCCTGACCTGTGTGCCTTCCCCCACTGCTCATGCTGTGCCGTGTAATCGAGCAAGTCGTCCACTATTTGAAATGTTATACCGAAATTATGCCCAAAATCCCTCAACGCTTCCCGGTTGCCGTGTGGGCTTTCAGACAAAACACCCGCGGATTCGCAGGTTGCGGAGAACAAAGCAGCGGTTTTTGCGGATATTATTTCTATGTATTTCTCGCGCGTGATATCCAAATTTTTGCTATACACCATCTGTTGTATCTCCCCGGCAACTATTGTGCGGGATGCTCCGGAGAGCACGGTGAGAAGCTCAAAATTACCACATGACACTATCCACTGAAAAGCGGCAGCCAAGAGGAAATCTCCCACCAAAATGCTGGCCTTGTTTCCCCATAAGCTGTTCGATGTTTTTGCGCCACGGCGCAGTTCACTTTGGTCTACGACGTCATCATGCAATAAAGTTGCGCTGTGTATAAATTCTATTGCGGCAGCAATGCGGATTCTACGCTCATCTGCTAGTGCCAGCATCTTACATACAGCAAGCAGTAAAATCGGCCGTATACGCTTGCCCCCAGAGAGCATAAGATGGCTGACTATGTCGGCGATGTATGAGATGTCACTATTGCTTGTGTCGACTATGAGCTGCTCCATTGCCTGCAGGTCTTCTAGCACCAAGCTTTTGAGGTCAATCAACGCTCTGTTAAACGCATCTGACATACTTTCCCACTAACGATAAATGTAAATAATTGCTGCAAGGGATACCACGAATGAGACCATAGCAATAACCCACGCTCTAGTTACTATGGTAGCTTCTTTTAGGCCAGCCTTTTCAAAGTGGTGATGTATGGGCGCTACCAGAAAAATTTTGCGTCCCTTTGTGAGCTTACAATAAGCCACTTGTGCCATACTGGAAATAGCTTCTGCGACGAATATACAACCTGAGATTGCGTAGATAAATTCGCACTTTAGCATTACACTCATCAACCCCAGCGATGCTCCGAGCGACAGACTACCCAAGTCTCCCATAAATACCTGAGCTGGATGCGCGTTGAACCATAGAAAGCTTAGTGCACTTCCCACAAGCGCCGAACAAAATATTGGTATATTTGCGCCAACCACGCCAGGGGGCTCCGCACCAAATTGCAGTGATAAATGGCCTATAATTCCCAAAATTGCTGTGGAAGTGATAATCGGCAGGGTTGCAAGCCCGTCGAGCCCGTCCGTCAGGTTTACAGAATTTGATGACCCAACCACAACGATATATGCAAAGGGCATATATGCCCATCCCAGATCTATCAACCCCTTGGAAAATATGTGTGTGCTAGTAAAGCTATCGGAGGTGTACGAGAGGAAGATCAGTGCCGCAGATGCTATCAACAGCTGGGCAAATAACTTTGCTTCCAGGCTGATACCCTGCGGGTTCTGCCGAGTGAATTTCAAATAGTCATCCACTCCTCCAAGTATTGCGAAAGCAACCATGGTTGTCAGTATCACCCATATGTCGCGATCGTGTAGATCACCGAATATTGCTGTGGATAATATGCATGGCAAGAGTATGATGACGCCACCCATGGATGGTATGCCGCTTTTCTTTGCAAGATGTGCTGCGGGAAAACAACTGCGGACGGGATTCCTACCCTTTTGGATATTTTTCAGTGCAGCTATGGTGCGGGGCGCTATTACGAATCCTAGAATTGTTGAAAGCAAAAAACTGCAAAAATAGGGTTGGGCAACCTTCCCTATCGGGCTGAACACAGCGCCGCCCTCAAAGAGCGTAGTAGTTGCTAAACTCTACCGGGTGTGGATATGACCGCAGGTTGTCAACCTCTGATCTCTTGAGCTGGATGTAGGATTCTATCTGCTCGTTAGTGAAAACTTCGCCCTGTAGGAGAAAGTCCCGGTCTTTATCCAGAGATGTTAGCGCCTCTTCCAAAGAGGTGGGAACAGACAGCAAGTCACGCGTTTCTGACTCTTCCATGCTGTACAAACATTTGCCACTTACTTCATGAGGATGCACCTTGTGCTTAATGCCATCTAACCCCGCCATTAGCTGCGCGGCAAAACACAAGTACGGGTTCGCGAGCGGGTCCGGAAACCTGACCTCTATCCTCGTGGAGCCTCCGTCTGGTATACACGGTATGCGAATTGCTGCAGACCTGTTCTCGTGCGAATACACCAACCACGTAGGGGCTTCAAAATTCGGTAGAAGCCGTTTGTAGCTGTTAGTAGATGGATTCGCAAATGCACTCAAAGCCCTACCATGCTTTATTACACCACCTATGTAATGCAAACACAGCTCAGACAGCCCCCTATTGCTACCGGAAAATATGTTATTCCCGTCCTTCCACAGAGATTGATGGCAGTGCATACCGCTGCCATTATCTCCGCGCACGGGTTTCGGCATGAAAGTTACGCTTTTGCCGTAAGAACTTGCCACGTTTCGGAGCACATACTTACACTTCTGTACATTGTCTGCGCTCGTGACGAGCTCTGCGTACCGGAACCCAATTTCACACTGCGATGCTGCAACTTCATGGTGATGGAGCAACGGTGTGACCCCAACTTCAGACAACATGGCAAGCATTTCCGACCGTACATCGTGCAGAGAATCTACCGGTGCGAGCCGCATGTATCCGTCTTTTGCCTTCATGCGGTACCCATGGTTTGAAAAGCACCCTCGGGAACCAAGCCCCCCATCTTCCTGGCTGGCTAACTTAAAATATGTGTTATAAGGGTCCGTGCCAAAACGCACGTGGTCGAACACAAAAAACTCCAGTTCGGTGCCGAAAAAGCACTTATCTGCAATCTCGGATGACAGCATATACTCGTACGCCTTGCGTGCTGTATAGCGCGGGTCACGCTGATAATCGTTATGCCCATGTGGGTTTACGACGTTGCAAATTACCGCTAAGGACGGCTGGGGCGAAAACGGGTCTACAAACGCGGTGCTTACGTCTGGCACCAGCAACATGTCAGACTTTTCTATAGGTTGCCACCCGGGTACCGAAGAACTGTCAAATGCAATGCCAGAAGAAAAAACCTCAGCACTCAAGGAGGAAACGCTATATGTTGTATGATGCCACCTTCCAAGAAGGTCGGTAAACCGCCAGTCTATGAATTTGACCGAATTTTTTGCAATGTAGTCCAGCAAGTCCTCTGCGCGTAGGAACATAACGAAGATCCTGAAGATATTTAGTAAAAAGATCGAGTGGAGCGTAACAAATTTTCCGTGTCTTGGCAACAGGAACAGCCAGCACATATTGATTGTAAGTTGCGTGCTGCGAAATGTACGTCCAGAAGACCATTAAGACTTTTGACTTCTGCCGGCAAAGGCGTTACCATCGTGGTGTGGGTTTGCTGACTCTAAGTGTGCTTAGGTCCTGTAGCTCAGTGGTAGAGCAGGTGGCTTTTAATCACCGTGCCGCGCGTTCGATCCGCGCCGGGACCACTGCGTTCTGGCGTTGTTGGGGTGAACAAGCTCATGGAGTTCAAGTCTGGGTTTTTAAATACGCTGCAGGTTAGGGGGTATCTACACCAGTGCACAGATGATGTGGCACTTGATGAACTCATGGCGCTGCAGCCAATAACCGCGTACATAGGGTTCGACTGCACCGCGCGTAGTCTGCACATCGGAAGTCTAATGCAGATTATGGTAATGCGATACCTGCAAAAGTTCGGCCACAAGATAGTTGTGCTTTTGGGGGGAGGCACCACCAAGATTGGTGACCCTTCTGGTAAGGATAAAGCCAGGGCGATGCTTTCTGAAGCGGAAATTGCGGCCAATAAGGCTGGGATCCTGGCCACCATCAACAAATTTTTGAACCAGGGTGACGGCGTTGTTATAGCAGACAATGCTGAATGGCTTGGAGAAGTGCGGTACCTCGAGTTTTTGCGGGAGATTGGCAGCAAATTTTCCGTCAACGCTATGTTGGGCCTAGATAGCGTGCGCAGCCGCCTAGACCGGGACCAAAACCTGAGCTTCTTGGAATTTAGTTACGTTCTACTGCAATCATACGACTTTGTAGAACTGCATCGAAGGCACAAATGTGTGCTACAGATAGGTGGTGCTGACCAGTGGGGCAACATCGTGAATGGCATAGACCTAGGGCGCAAGCTGGGGCTGCCGCAACTCTATGGTTTGACCACCCAACTTTTGCTTACAAGCACTGGGGAGAAGATGGGTAAAACCGCCGATGGGGCGGTATGGCTTGACGCCGAAATGTTTGATCCCGGAAATTACTGGCAGTACTTTCGCAATGTTCCAGATGTGGAAGTCGGCCGCCTACTGCGGCTTTTTACTGAGCTGCCGATGAATGAAATTGCCGAGTTAGAAAACCTGCAGGGTGAAGCAATAAACGAGGCAAAAAAGGTTCTGGCCACTGAGGCTACCGCAATATGTCATGGTAAATCCGCTGCGCTTGCGGCTGAGAACGCGGCTCTACAGGTTTTTGAGCACAATGACGATGCGGGGTTGCCTCACTTCCCCCTGCACAAGAGCCTTATAGCTCAGGGTATATCGGTGGCCAAGCTCCTGCAACTGGCGGGACTGGAAGAGAGTATCAGCGCTGGAAGGAGGCTCATCAAGGGTAGGGGATGTAAAATCAATGGAATGGTAGTCGAAGATGCTGACCATGCGCTGACTCACGCAGACTTTGCGCGCAACAGTGGGTACATAACGGTGTTTTGTGGCAAGAAGCGACGCATCAAGGTGGTTGTGGAAGATTAGAATATGCGGGCTGTTGTACGACAAAATCATAGCCGAGCTGCCGCAGACCGGTCTCCGAACTGCGGACGCGGAGTTGCGGCCATGCCCAGGTGCGTTGCATTGCGTTGGTGGCGTTCACGCAATGGGGGATATGGTGTTTGTGGTAAAAAACAGTGCTTAGTGTTATGCTGTGGCAAAATGTGGGTTGTTTCCTATGATGGATTACGAGAAAGTATTTCTTGAGAAGATACAAGCTATCAAGGAAGAAGGTAGATACAGGGAGTTTACCGGGTTTCGTCGCATTCCAGGAAAGTTCCCATACGCTATTGAATGCCAAACAGAGAAAGTTATCACGCTCTGGTGCAGCAATGACTATTTAGGTATGAGTCAAAACGAACATGTACTCTCCGCTGCGCGTGATGTGAGCGTCAATGTTGGGGCTGGGGGGACCAGAAACATTTCTGGTACCACCAAAGAAGTCATAGAACTAGAACGCTCTCTGGCGGATCTGCACAACAAGCCTGCAGCTCTCGCATTTGTTTGTGGATATGTTGCCAACCAGACTAGCATCAGCACAATTTTGTCGATGATTCCAGACATAGTCGTGTTTTCCGATGCGAAAAATCACTCATCCATGATTGAGGGTATTCGCGCAAGCAACAGGGAGAGACACATCTTCAGACACAATGATGTAGAGCACCTCGAAAGCCTGTTAGAGGCAGCTGGCCCCGGCCCTAAAATCATATTGTTCGAGTCTCTATACTCCATGGATGGGGACATTGCCCCGATCCGGGAGATTTGTGACCTGGCTGATAAGTACAATGCAATCACATATTTGGATGAAGTGCATGCAGTTGGCATGTACGGGGCCCGCGGTGGCGGAATATCAGAACGTGAAGGTTTGGTTGATAGGATCTCAGTAATTCAAGGCACATTGTCCAAGGCTTTTGGAGTCATGGGTGGGTACATAGCGGCCTCAAAGGGGTTGGTGGACGTAGTGAGAAGTTTTGCGCCGGGCTTTATCTTCACGACTGCGATTTCCCCATTGATTGCCGCGTCTGCCAGGGCTAGCGTTGAGCACCTGAAGGTGAGTAACGTGGAACGAGAAAAGCATAGACAAGTTGTGCAGAAGGTCAAAAATGCCATGCTGAATGCGGGCATAGAGTTTGTCATGACTGAAACCCACATAATACCAATAATAGTTGGTGATGCAGAAATCTGCAGGGAAATCTCTGGGGCGCTGCTGCGTGACCATGGTATCTACATTCAGTCAATCAACTACCCAACCGTGCCACACGGTACGGAGCGACTTAGAATTACGCCCACTCCGTTTCACACGGATGACATGATAGAAAAGCTGATTGATGGGCTATTGCAGGTGCTGCAGCGGTTTTCTGTGTCGCTAGTTAAAAGTTGTGTATAGCCTTAGCGCTCTTCTACTTGCCATGCGTTTACGAAGCGGGTGACACCACTTTTTGGGGAAAAACAATAGACCTCGAAGCTGATTTGATGCTCACTGAACTGCGGGTTGCGCGAGAGGAAATATTGCGCTGTTCTCACGACGGA
>NZ_AFMS01000125.1 GCF_000215485.1 Anaplasma marginale str. Florida | reverse complement strand
TTGGTCTGCATGGACATGGGCCACAGGTCGGGTATCTTAGAGTATGTCATCTCATTGTTGCTTTTGATGCTTGCATCCTACGCGAGCCTGCTTGTGTCTGATGCTAACAAGAGGAAAAGCTGCTTACTGGCTGTTTTGGCTATTATAGTAGTTGCGATGTATCCGGTTGTGCACTTCATCTACGAAGGGTCAATGATCGCACGCATGGCGTTTTTCGTGATGTTCGGCTCATATTGGGGATGGTACGGGCCGTTTGTTGTGTTAATGTTTCCGGTGGGTGCGCGGCAGACATGTTTTTCTGCGCCTTACAGCGCTGGGTACCTTCTAGGTGGTTTTTCCCCAGCCATTTGTCTGTGGCTTTCCCATGCCACTGGGCTAAATACTATTCCGGCATTTTACCTGATCTCCTTCGCCGTCACAGTCTTCGTGATGGTTGCGCTTTTCTTGCGGGTTGAAGATGGATCATATAAGTTTGTACTTTCCGGAGAAGGGGGGGGGGAAGTAACAGCCCCGCACCGGAAACTTATGGGCTGATGATCGGCCCACACGGGGCCTGTTGTAGCTTGAAGGATGACTTTTGCACCAGGTTCATGACTGTCTCAACCAACTCTCCACTGAACCCTGACCGCACAATTTCCTCCTGCGTTTGCCCGAGGTCTACAAGTGCGTGTAACACGCGATCTAGGACGGAATATTCCGGCAAGGTGTCTTGATCCTTTTGGTCCGGCCTTAGCTCGGCTGAAGGGGCTTTACGTATTATCTCTTCTGGTATTACATTTGTCTTTTGACAAAGACTACCCCGCGGTATTTTGTTGTTCCGCCACTTCGCAAGTTCGTATACTCTGGTTTTGTACACGTCTTTGATTGGGGCAAAGCCCCCGCACATATCACCGTACAGAGTCGTATATCCCGTTAGTAGCTCGGATTTATTGCCAGTGGCGAGGAGCAACCATCCCATTTTGTTACTAGCCGCCATCAGGGATATTCCCCGTATTCTAGACTGCATGTTTTCCTCGGCCACGCCTGAGAGAGAGTTTGCAGGGAGTGTACTCAGCGCCCCAAGCGTGGTGCGGTAAATTTCCTCTATAGACATTACTGTATGGCTGGTACCAAGATTTAGCGCACACTTTGCCGCATCTTCCACGCTCGAAGGAGTAGTATATCTTGTTGGTAGCATGAACGTGTGTACGCACTGCGGCCCCAGGGCATCAGTAGCTATGGTGGCAACCAGCGCGGAATCTATCCCCCCGGACATGCCTAAGACTACGCTAGCAAACCCATTTTTGTGGGTATAATCCCTAAGCGCGAGCATGAGGTTTTGATAATCTTGCTCCTCACTTGTTGGAGGTTCTCCGACGCTGTCTAGCGTAGCGCACGGATTCATAATACTCTGATCTTCGGACCAAAGGGCACACAAGTGTGCTTTGTCGTTGTTACAAAGCAGAGATCCTCCGGGAAACACTCGGTGCTCATATCCGCCGAGTAGGTTAACGTATGCCAATGTGGCGCCGCATTTGCCAGATAGCCTGACACACGAGGATAAGGCATTTGGCCACCCGTGCGTAGATTTTCCCATTAGTATCAGTAGATCTAGCCCATTTGATGGTATACTTGCGCCACCGTGCTCCACGTCTGGGCTTTCCTCAAGCAGTAACGCGGCGGTCAAACCACTCACACTAAACATCACAAAAGCATCTCTCAAACGCTTTGGTATGTGCATCAAGGTTCGTATTGTGCCGCCGGATAGCAGGTAAATCACCTCACAAAGCTGTGCATCTCTGCGCTCAACGCCACCCACCACAATACAGGTTTGTTTGTTCAGTGTGTGCGAGGCCAGGTTTTCTAGATATTTGCGGTACAACGCTGTAAACTCCCCGAATGGTAGAGGAGCCTTGTCCAAGTATCCGGATATCGCACATCTGCTTAGCAGCATGATTCTAGCCCCGCTACTTACAGCTTTTTCATACCCTGCCAATATCTTTTCAAAGTTGCCTCGCACATCTCTTGCGTTGTAATTTAGCTGCGCAATGAAGACGTCAAACACCGCTTTCTACCGAGTTTTCAGCATTCTTGCCACTTCTAATGCAGCATAAGTGATAATACACCTGGCTCCTGCGCGTTTCATGCTGATTAGTGCTTCATACATGCATTGGTTGTAATCCAGCCAGCCACTTGCCGATGCGGCCTTGATCATGGCATATTCGCCACTGACCTGATATGCAAAAACCGGCACTTCAACCGCGGCACTTACTGCTGCGATTACATCCAGGTGAAACATCCCCGGTTTGATCATTAGCATATCGGCACCTTCATCGACGTCAAGACGTGCCTCCAGCAGGGCTTCCCTGGAATTAGCGACATCCATTTGGTATGTGCTTTTATCTATGGACTGAGACATCGTGCGGGAGCCGACTACCCCGCGAAATGGCTTATACAGGCACGAACAAAACTTTGCGGCGTAAGAGAGTATACAAACATTACTGAAGGCGCAATTATCGAGAAACTCCCTAATGGCGCCAATCCTACCATCCATCATATCTGAAGGAGCGACAACGTCACAACCCGCAGCTGCGAGCACTGCAGCCTGTTTGCAGAGTGCAGTTATTGTTGCGTCATTATCCACCTCGCCATCCACTACTATGCCATCGTGTCCGGAGGTTGTGTAAGGATCAAGCGCGACATCCGCAATAACCCCAATTTCGGGTACGCAGTCTTTTATATGGCGAATTGCGCCGCAAATTAGGTTGTTTGGATTATATGCCTCCTCCGCGTCGGTGGACTTCTTACATCTGGACGGGAACACAATTACGGCGTTGATTCCCGCCTCTAGCGCTTCACGCGCCAAATGTGCCGCACCTTTGGCGGATACATTCCGCATACAGTCCAGACCTTCTACCGGAATTATGTCTTCGTCATGCTCATGGACGAATATTGGCAGTATTAGGTTGCCAGCGCAAAGTGCAGTTTCCCTGACGATATTGCGCATCCAAGCGTGGGCGCGCCTGCGCCGCATTCTTGTTTTTGGAAACTGCATTTGAAACTCGGTCCGCTCTTCCACACAGAGTTTATTTTCTTTAACTGTATGCAGCAACTAATTTATATCGCAAAATGCCCAGCGCAGTTTCGGAGTAGTGGCCAATAGAGCAGCACACAATGGGCACGGCAGCGACGGGTAAAAAGTGAACAACAATAAGGGCTTACGCGTATAGATTATTGTGATTCTAAAATTAGTTGATGCAGCCAAGCGTAGCGTCTAACCTTCGAAGGTTTTAGTTGGGAAGTTCAACATGGACCACGTGGGGCAAATTTTTGACCGCTGTGAATTGCGGAATGAAACCCTTAATAAGAGTAAAAAGCGGCTTTTGTGTGCTACGATTCCTTTCGTGGTCTTTTTTATTATCATAACATTTAGGTTGATAACGCTCACGGCTGTGCCGCACGAGGAGATCAAACCCGCGGTGAGCAAGAATGCGCAGCCTAAAGGTCGGTTCACTATACTAGATCGCAATGGTGAAATACTTGCGACGGATATAGCCACGGTGTCGCTTTCTGCCGATACGACTGTGATGTCCAATCCTGAATTGGTGATAGAAAAAGTATCGGCCATTCTGCACGATGATAGTGAGCGTATACGCAGGCTGCTGTCGCCGAAGAAAAAGTTTATTTGGATTAAACGTGACATAACTTCCACAGAAGCGGCAGAGATCAAAGAGGCGCGGTTGAAGGGGCTACACTTAACGCAGGAAGTCAAGCGCGTATATCCGCACAACAACTTGCTCTCTCACATACTAGGCTATGTTGACCCGGATGGTAGGGGAATTTCAGGTATAGAGAGATATGCAGACATATTCGGTGTGCAGGGCGACGTCAAGCTGTCAGTAGATGTTAGAGTGCAGAATGTTGTAAGAGAAGAAATACTGCGCCAGATGGAGAAGTATAACGCGGCTGCGGGGATTGGGATCGTAATGGACGTGAGGAATGGTGAAATCCTCGCTGCAGTGAGTTTGCCAGATTTTGACCTCAATAACCGCTCAAAAGCCGCCGAAAACTATCAAAAATTTAACCGAGTGACCTTGGGTGTGTATGAAATGGGTTCTGTGTTTAAGCTATTCACGGTAGCAAGCGCCATAGACTCCGGCAAAGTCTCAGTTGAAGATACGTATGATGTCTCACAGCCTTTTATCATTGGCAGGTACAAGGTCAACGATATGTACAAGTCGCGCAGCCCGGTGTTGAGCGTGAGAGAAATTTTTGCGCAGTCTTCAAATGTAGGTATGGCAAAAATCGCCATGGATTTGGGTAAAGACATTCAGCTGGAGTACTTTGAGAGGATGGATTTGCTGTCAGATTTGGGCTTGGAAATTCCAGAGGTGGGGTTCCCAATTTTCCCCAGAGAGTGGAGTAACAGCACCGTTGCTACAGCTTCGTACGGATATGGAGTTGCAGTTACTCCGGTGCACGTTGTGCAGGCTGCGGCCGGGCTCGTAAATGACGGCATCATGCATGATGCCACGCTTATCTTCGGAAAAGGGACGGAGGGTAGGAGAGTAGTGAGCAGCGAGACATCGCGCAAAGTTAAGCAGCTACTGAGATTTGCGGTTGAACGCGGGACTGGCAAGCGGGCAAACGTCAAGGGATATCTGGTTGGAGGGAAGACGGGATCGGCGGAGAAAGTCATAGATGGTAGGTACCGCAAGGACGCAAACTTGGCATCATTTTTGGGCATATTTCCCATTTCTGAGCCGAAATATGCGATCATGGTGATGATTGACGAGCCCAAAGGCTCAAAAGTTACGGGTGGTGCCGTGTCTGCGCCGGTTGTGGGGAGAATAATAAGTAGAATGGCCCCCATACTGAGCATTGCTCCGGTGGCGGGATAGTGACAGGGTTTCCCTGCT
>NZ_AFMS01000126.1 GCF_000215485.1 Anaplasma marginale str. Florida | reverse complement strand
CAGGATTGATGAGGAAACCTGTGTGTATATCTCCGAAATATTCATAGGCTTTTTGAGTAGGGACTACCGCAGAGTTGCTGAGGCACACCTTGATGCGGGGTATATTCCCGGAAGGTGCGATGAGTTTATCACGGCCTGCCGCGCGATATGGGAGCCTATAGCTGATATGAGCGCGCAGGGGTTTTCCATGGCGGAGTTGCTTACCCAACTCTTTATGGTTACCAGTGAGTTTAACATGAAAGTGCAACCACAGTTGCTTTTGTTGCAGAAAACCATGGTGTTGGTTGAAGGGATATGTAGGCAACTGGCGCCGGATATGAACCTGTGGAAAATTGCAGAACTGTGGGTGCAGGAACATGGTGACAATCACGGATATACCGAGCGGTTTAAAAAGTCACAGGTTTATAGGTCCATGAGAGGCATGCGGATGTTGGCGTCCAAGATTGACCGCAGCCTTGATATTATAATTTCCCATGATGGATACAGGCAAGGCCGGGGGCAGACCACGCAACTCGGCGCTGCCCCGTTTTTGATGCTTGTCATAGTTGGGCTGTTGGTCGTACTAGTGATAGTGAAGTGAGCGTGGCAGATATGTTGATTATAGATCAGGTCTGATTATGCTCTCTGAACGCGCAAAGGCCTACTTTGGCTGGTTGACTACAGTTATGATGTTGGTATCTCTGAGCTGCTCAGAGTGCATGTACTCCGCGTTTGGACAAGTGGTGCTGCACAGCGAGCTCAGAGTTGCCACACTCATGTTTGCACGTATGTGTTTTTTTGCCCTATTTCAACTTTTTTCTGGAGCGTTAATAGACCACTATGGCGGTAAATTAATGCTGCCGGCGGCCGCGTTGTGTATCTGCGTAGGCGTACTTTTTCAAATGCTTGCTGGTGAGCAAGGTTCCTTTTTATGGTAATGCTTTCACAGCCGATTCTAACCTTCGGAGCCTCTTTTTGTTTTATCGGTGCTGGATATGCAAGCATGAACTTTTTTACGCCACCCATGTCTGGTGTCATGTTCGGGCTTGCCCAAATGGCCCACGGCCTTTCGTATGCGCTGTTTGGTGTGCTTTCTTTTTACCAAAATCACTTTCTCATGGAGCACTTCAAGTTTTTGGTATCGTGCATCATCGCGGTACAATTTGCAGTTTTTCTCATGGCGTTGTGTGCTGTGCAGAATCCTCCGGGCTATAGAGGGGCCTCAGGGCACATGCAGTTCCTCCAGGTGGTGAGGAATATGCGCGATATCGTCACAACCAGGGATGCGCTATATGCCTCCATAGTTGGTGGTATGATGTTTGGCATGTTTTTTGCCGTCGCGGGTTTTCTGTTGTATAAACTGGACTCTAGGGTGGTATATCTGGTTTCCGTATATGCATGGGTAGGCTTCTCCCTTGGGGCGCCCTTTGCATGTTGGGTGCTGGCTGTGTTGCAGGATAAAAAACGCGTCCTTTTCGCGTTTTGCGTATTTCAAATGTGTAGTCTACCGATAGTTGCACTGCTTATACAGCGAATGCTGTCTGCCGAAGATCCCGCATTGGTGGCGTATTTGTGCTATTTTGCATCGTTTTGTTTCGGATTTGCTGCCGGTGGGCACATGATAGCATTTACTTTCGGGTGTAACATGACGGCTGCAAGGGTTACAACCTTCTGCGCGATCGTCAATGGCGCGATGTGCACCATAGCTGGCGTTGTAATTCTGGTGCTTACTTTGCTGTCAGAATACTACAACCTTACAACGTTGTTAAGATACTCCGCGGCTGTGGCTTGCGTGCTAGGCTGTGTGGCGCACTGTAGCCTTACTAGAGCGCGCGGTAGTTAGTACTGTTGCAGGGGTGTCGCCCGACAAAAATTTGCTCAATGAATTGGTGCTGCCCAGTCTATTGGCTTTGGTACGCACATAAACGGTGCGGCTGGTTTGGCCGATTATTGGCTGATTATTGAACCAGACACAGCTCAAGCCTGTACGGCGGATCGGCAGGGGCTACATGCTGTGGGGGGGAGGGAGATTGTATCGGTGCAAATAATGCCCTTCAAAGAGCTGCGCGCTCCTTCTTCCAGCACTTTTACGCTGAATATCTTGTTACGGTACCCCGCCGGGTCTCCATCCACAGAGATGTACACCGGCTGCATGTGTTCGCTCTTGCCGAATACCTCGTTACTGCAACTGCGCGAGCCTTCTGTGCCGCATACCAACACTGATACAGTCTTGCCTATCATGCTCTTGGTGAAAAGGCGCTGCTGGGTGAGCAGCAGGTGCTGCAGTCTATGCAAACGGCTGCTTTTTTCCTCCTCCGGTACCTGGTTCGTATACTCTGCGCCGGGGGTCCCAGGCCTTGGACTGTACTTAAAGCTGTAGGATGTGGCAAACCCAACGTGCCTGACTAAGTCCATTGTAGCTTCAAAGTCTTCTTCGGTTTCTCCGGGGAAGCCCACGATGAAGTCTGACGAAAGTGCAATATCGCTCCTGGCCTCTTTGAGGGTGTCTATTATATCCATATACTCCTGCACCGAGTGTTTGCGGTTCATTTTACGTAGCACGGAATCTGAGCCAGATTGCACTGGTAGGTGGACACAAGGCAGCAACTTAGGTTCGTGCTTATGTGCGTCATATAGTGAGCTATGCATATCCTTTGGGTGGGAGGTTGTGTATCGTATCCTCTCAATGCCGTCAACTTCCGCCACCTTCCGTATTAAACGCCCCAAGTCCCACTCGTTACCCTTGTAGGTTCCATGGTATGCGTTTACATTTTGCCCAAGCAGTACAACCTCTTTTGTGCCTCCGTCGGCGAGTTTTCTCACTTCCGCCAGCACATCTTCAACCGATCTTGAATACTCTGGCCCCCGAGTGTAGGGCACTACACAAAAGGTACAGAACTTATCACACCCTTCTTGGACTGATACAAACGCCGAAACTCCGCGGCTGACCAGCAAATCTGTAGATATTACATCAAACTTAGAGATGGCGGGGAACTCAACATTCATCTGCTTTGCGTCCCGAGTGGCTTTCATGATCAGCTCGGGCAACGTGTGTATGCTCTGCGGCCCTACCACAACATCAACAAACGGGGCCCGCTCAAAGACTGCTTCTCCCTCAGCCTGTGCAACGCACCCTGCCACCACTATCAACGCACCTTCTTTGCGGAGCATACGCATCCTTCCAAGTGCGGAATATAGCTTTTCTGCTGCCTTTTCTCTTACGTGGCAGGTGTTAACCATTATGATATCTGCGTCTTCCGGGCGCTGGACCGCTGCAAAACCTAACGGCCTGAGGATATCCTCAACCATCAAGGAATCATAAACGTTCATTTGGCACCCGTAGGACTCTATATACAGCCCTTTTGTCATAAACCGCGATGTGAAGGCGATCGTGAATTCTATAATATTTTGTGCATAGACACAACACGAATCTCTGCGCCGTATACTCTGCGCGCGTGGCTAGAAATCTCTTAGTGCTTTGATTACCAATGGTATATGTATACTGCTATTTGGGGGTGTATGATATACAAGAAAAGCTTTTGCGTTTAAAACGCGTTGGAGTGTGGATAAACCCCCCAAGGTGCACCTGTAGGCCTGCAATCCTCACGCTAGCAATTTTTAACGTGTGTTGCCTGTGCTCCCATTCCACGCTGATTACATCTCCCACATTTAGTGAAGCATATTTTATGGGCAGAGATATCCTGAAAAAGCAATTCTGGCTTGCGGTGAGGTGTTGTAAATCATCCACTATGGCCTCCGCATGTAGATCATCAAGCACCAGTGATGTTTGTAAAATGCCTGAGGCTTTTGGCCCACCAACTTGGCATGCCTGCGGGTTTCTAAGCCTCGGCTGGTAGCCAAACCTGCGGCTTACGTATAGCAGTGCTTGCGCTTCGCAGGGGGCTGTGGGTGCGTAAGTTACCTGGTAGCTTCCCGGAACTACATCCTCGTCCGGTATGTGCAGTACAGATTCCGGGTCAGAGTCCGAGAAGACCAATTCCCCCGCCTTTTCCCTGACGTCCAGGCAGTATATTTTTTGTAGTTCCTTGACCACGGCCTCCGCTGATGTGTAATTGTGGATTGAATATCCCAGCACGAGCTCGTCCGCTTCCTTTGCGGTTGTGGAACGCAGGCCTACCTTGCTGGTCACGCTTTGGAGGATTGCAGACAGTGTGGTCGCGTCTATTTTTCCGTTTATCCAATGGCCAGTCTGCCAGTTTTGGTAGAAATATGGCTCCGTTTTAACGTACGGCTCGAGATTCCACGCGTAAAGGAACATCCTCTCCACAATTTCTGAGGGGTGCCACGCGTCAAAAGTGCCTTCTATAGCGGTTTTTTGTGCGACAAAATCTACGCTATCTGGTGTTGCGTTTTCTGCAGCACTAGCGTGTTGTTCGGGCGATAGCGGCCTGTATGTGCAGTCTGCCACACTTCGGAAACCATATTCTATGAACCATACCCTTTTGCTTTTAGGTTGCCACGCGGTTTTGGTATTGTTATGCCGGTTTACATGGCTGCTGCTCCACCATTGGCCTATGTTTTTGTACGCAGAGCTCAGATGGGAGCTTTCAGATTGTCCTATAGTCGGGTGCTTGTAGGGGCCATCATACCCTTCACTGCTGTGCCAAGATTGTGCAACGCTTTGTGCGCTGAACCTATGCGTGGGATTTGGGGTGTCTGTAAGGGGGAAATACGCGTTGATGCCGACGACGTCAATATGGTCAGATGCCCACAACGCGTCTAAGTTGTATACCCCGTTGTGCGAGTGATATTCGTCCCAATTTGCCGCGTATGTTACAACTGTGGCGTTTCCAAGCACCTGCTTTGCCAGTTCAGCCAAGCGTATGAGTGCCTCTACTGCCGGGAACGATTCTGCGTCATCTTTGATTCTGGTAAGCGATGTAAGACCGCTGCCTATTACGAACGCATCTATGGTTCCCCTGGTAAGTAGGCAGTAGTGTTCTATGAATGGCCGGTATCGCCGACTGAAAAACTGGTCGATGTCTTGCGGGTTCTCGCACGTCAATTGTGTGCCTTCTTCGAAATTTACGATCAATTTCGGCAGTAATAGTATCTTATAACCCCTGGATTTAAGCTCCCATATGTATCGCACTAAGGACGCATCGTGGGTGGTTCCCTTGGGCGGCTGCCGGCCATCTTTTAGCCTAAGTTTGTATGCATTTGTTGCGGTAAAATTACCAACCTTCCAGGCGTCTGGAGTTATCTTGACGTCATGCTCGTATATGGTCGCGGGGCGGACCCCGCAATGCTTAATGTTTTGTCCGTCAGTAAACCAGTGAACCGTTACTGCCACCCATTGCACGTTAGGTAAAATGCTCTGCATCGCATCCAGGGCTAATAATGCGTTTGACCGCGTATAACCACCCATCCCGTTGATTTTTGCTGCAGTTCCATATGCAACTGTTTGTGTACCTACAACCGCGACTTGTATTGCCCTGTGTATTTCAGTGTCATAAGAAAATTCTCCTCTACCTATGGTGTGTATGCTATTGATTTTCTGCGTAATATGGCCTTCCAAAAAACCTTCTGGATACGCAGTGACCTCAAACACAAAATTCGGCACTGCATTGTTGTAGTCTTGAAGTGGCAGGTCCTCTATCACGATGTACGCGATGCCGCGGTATGCGGGGGTGTGTTCCCCTGCGGGGGACATTAGTGGATCGGGTGCTTGGTCTTCGGTGCCCTTGTATAGCCTGTGTTTTATTGTGGACAAATCTAGCGGTTTTCCATTTGCCCACATGCGAGAGAGTCTGTGTATTGGTCCCGAGCATATGGCAATTGCCAGTGTTGCGTGGCTGCTTGTGGTGCGTTTTGCTGATTGTGAGCCACGTGTTGTGTAGGTTTCTTGGTGCCTTGCATACCTGATTGGTTGTGCCCATATTATGTTGCCTTGTACTTGTGCAGTGCCATACACTTTGCACAATGTCTTGCCGTATGTGGATGTTTGCACCCTGGTTTCCTTTGGGGGTTTTTTGGCTTGCGTGCTGCCTCTGTTCCGCAAGTTGGGCGCTGATAGCCCTTCGGTTGTAACTCGGTTGAGTGCCTCTTCGATAGATTGTGTGACAGACTTCCAGACTGCTTGATTTACTACGCTAGCGATGGTAGACAATATTGGTGTTGTTGACATAATTTAACCCGGGATAGTTGCAGTAATTTTCATACAAGGTGTGCCGCAGTTGTGGGTGGTATTGCCCGGTGCTCTGGTGGGGACAGAGCGCCCCAGCATCGGAATGTTAGCATATGCCTTTGCCGCGGCAGAGCACGAAATGGCCGTGTGGATTTTGTCACGCCGCTATGCAGGTGATGCGTCTCAGGTTTGCTAGTGTGTTCAGCTACGACGCAGTTTGTCTACATCTGGTGTTGCTAAGGCGCCATGCTGGGGTATTGTGCAGACCATCGGCTCGTGGCACTAGCGGGTTTGCTCACTCCTCAAGAGGTTGGTATACGGAATTTAAATCTGGTACGTGGGGCTCTCCCCGGAAGTTACTCGTATTGTCGAATTTTCTACTGCAAGTGAGAAAGTTTTTGTCACACCCGGCGATTATTGAGTACGCATCTCCCGGTAGTATTGGGTAGGGCGCACTTCTGGCCAGGTGTACCATATAGTGTCTGTGGCCGCGCACTTCCACGGATATTCCCCGATTCTCTCCATCCAGAAATGTGACCACTCCGTGTTTATAGTAGCAGTCTGCGTAGGGAAGCTTGGTATCCTCCAGGGTTAGGTGATCCACCACTTTGTCTACTGTACTTTGAAACGTGAATTTCTTCCTGTCGAGCTTACACTTGCTGTCACAAAATTGTGCCCTGCAATGGGGAGAAAATAATATACCAATTTTGTCGGATAAGGCGCTCTGGATTCCCTCGAGTGAGATTTTTAGCCTGTGATTTTCGACCGTGATAGTGCTTACCATTCCGACGAACAGCGTTATTTTTTCCCGCGATACATCATCATAATCGATTGAAAATATCTCTACCTCAATGCGGCTGCGCTGCCCACTTGCGAGAGCTTGCTCTCTCATAATGCTGCCATATTTTGTTATCTCGATCGAGGCTATGCTACGGTCCTTGCCACGATATATAGGGCCGAAGTTTATGCCATAGCCGGAGCTATAAACAGCATTGTCGATTTCGAGGTTTTCGTCATGTTCTGTGAGCCTTATGTCAGCGTTTTCGGCCGATATCCTGCAACAAAGCGCGGTGGTTATTACTGCGTGAGAGGTGTGAGCTGGCAGTTTTTGTGCTGCATTTTTCATGGGCGTTATCCTCAGATATTAATAAATTGATTTTGTAGAGATCGGTGTACAAGGATCCCGTACTAGAGGGTAAAACCCAGCCTGACAATTAGTAAGCAAAAGTTATCCAGGCTAGGGAACCAACATAGCGCCGGGAGAATGTTAGCTTTAAATGACCGTGAAAGTATGTTAGAGTGGTCGCGATTCTCCACACTGTGCGAGGATTTTTGTTGCTGCGTGAAGGTGTACGTGGTGTCTTACAGGAGCCAGAAGGATTGTTTGTTTGGGGATAATGCACTTCTTGTGGAAGAGGTGTACAGCAGGTATGAGCGGGGAGATGCGGAGCTTCCGAATTGTTGGAAGAGCTTGTTCACTCGCGCATTGGAGGATAAATACCCTGCCGAGTGTGCGCAAGCCACTTCTGGTAATGATATAGCTGTGGACTCTAAGGTTCTGTGTCTACTGCATTTTTTTAGGTCTTACGGGCATCTTGCAGCAGATCTTGATCCCCTAGGCATGGCAGGGAAGGTTGCGCTTGATCATGATAAGTTTATCGCTTCTATAATAGGGGACGGCGAAGCTGCTTGGCGTGGGTCTGGGTCTTCGTTGCCTTCAATTTTGCAAGCTCTCAAAGAAACCTACTGCGGCTCAATTGGCTATGAGTTCATGCATATACCCTCCAGTGAGGAGCGCGATTGGCTGAGGGATAAGATTGAAAATACCAGCAGGGTAATCGCGCCTGAGCGCAAGAGAGAGACCTTGCGGTGTTTGCAGGAGACCGAATTGTTTGAGCAGTTTCTGCATGTAAGATATCCAGGATACAAGAGGTTTTCTGTTGAGGGCGGGGATGTGCTTGTTCCCTTGCTTGAGAGAATAATTGCCCTTGCGCCGGGGTTTAACTGCAAAGAAGTTGTGCTAGGTTTATCGCACAGGGGGCGGCTGAGTGTACTTACTAGGGTGATGCGCAAACCATATGCTGCAGTGCTGTATGAATTTTCTGGGGGTATGGCGTACCCAGAAGGGTTGTCGTTATCTGGGGATGTGAAATACCATTTGGGGTACTCGACTGACACAAAAATTGGGGGTGAGACGGTGCACCTGTCGCTCGCGTATAACTCCTCTAGCTTGGAATCTGTTAACCCTGTCGTCATGGGTAGAGTGAAGGCTAAGAGCGACGAAAAACGCCAGCCTGTGCTTGGAATTTTGGTGCATGGGAACGCTGCCTTCATCGGCCAGGGGGTGGTCTCAGAGGGGTTTACCTTGAGTGGAGTTGCGGGCTACTCTCCGGGCGGAATTGTGCATGTGGTAGTGAACAACCAAGTTGGCTTTACCGCGGACCCCGAAAGTTCTATGACGTCTTTCTACTGCTCGGATGTAGCGAAGATGATAGATGCCCCCGTGTTTCATGTTAATGGTGATGATCCGGAGTCAGTACTGTTAGTGGCGGATCTGGCCATGGAATACAGAAGCAAATTTGGGAAGGATGTAGTGGTTGATATAGTCTGCTACAGGCGCTTTGGTCACAATGAGGGTGACGAACCTATGTTTACCCAACCGCTGATGTACAAACGCATTGCCGCGCACAAGACCGTTGCCAGCTTGTATGCAGAACGGCTCATAAGTGAGGGAGTGGTTACCAAGGAGGATGTTGATAAGTCGCGTGGGGAGTTCCGCGCAGTGTTGGAGGAGGCCTTTGCCGAGTCTGCGAAGTACAAGCCAGAAGAGGAGGATTGGTTTCAGGGTTGTTGGCAAGGTCTCAGGCGCCCAGATCCGGGCAACTTTCAGGATTATCTTTCAGAGACTGGGGTTGAGAGGAGCAAATTGCTCGCCTTGGTAGACTCTCTATGTGCCATCCCGGAGGGGTTCAACGCGGAAACGAAAATCGCCAGGATGCTGGCTGGCAGGCTCAAAGGTGTGCAGAGTGACTCAATAGATTGGGGTACGGGCGAAGCTCTGGCTATTGCCTCGCTGTTGGTCGAAAAATTCAGGGTTCGCCTATCTGGGGAGGATTCTGCCAGGGGCACGTTCTCCCATAGGCATGCTAGGCTTGTGGACCAGGTTACTGGGGAGCACTACGTACCTCTGAACAATCTAGGCGTGGAACAGGCCAGGTTTGACGTCATGGATAGCCCGCTTTCTGAGTATGCGGTTATGGGCTTTGAGTATGGGTATAGCTTGGATTCCCCCAATGTATTAGTCATTTGGGAGGCGCAGTTTGGTGATTTTGCCAACGGTGCGCAGATAATTATTGACCAGTATGTCGCTGCTGCTGAAACCAAGTGGATGCGGTCCAGCGGATTGGTACTATTGCTACCGCATGGGTATGAAGGCCAGGGTCCAGAGCATAGCTCCGCGAGAATTGAAAGGTATTTGCAGCTCTGTGCCGAGGACAACATGCAGGTTGTCAACTGCACGACTCCCGCGAATTTTTTCATGCGCTGCGTAGGCAGCTGCATAGGGATTTCAGAAAGCCGCTGGTGGTGTTCACTCCGAAATCTCTACTGAGGCATAAAATGGCTGTGTCCAAAATCTCAGACTTTGAAGGTCATTTTATTCCGGTGATTGGCGAGGTTTCGGATGTTAATTCCAGTGCGGTACGTCGGGTAGTGGTGTGCAGCGGGAAGGTGTACTACGATCTTCTAGCGGCAAGAGCTGATAAGACAGATGTTGCACTTCTGAGGCTGGAGCAATACTACCCGTTCCCGACCGAGTTATTGGCTAATGAGCTTGCGAAGTACAAAAAAGCTTCGGTAGTATGGTGCCAGGAAGAGCATTTTAACATGGGCGGCTGGAGTTTTGTGCGCGATCGGATTGAAGAGTCCATGCGGTGTGCCGGCATTTCCGGGTCCGTATCCTATATCGGTAGGTCTGAGTCTGCGTCCACGGCGGCAGGGTACCCAAGCGCACACGCGACGCAACAGCAGGCTATAATAGATTCCGTATTTGCATAGTGGTCCTGCCAGTGTTTGTACAGTAGGTGTAAAAAGCTTTTCCCGACCGATAGGTTAGTTGCCGCAGGTGCACCAAGTGCTTATGTGCGTCCTTTAAGTGTGCCGGCATCCCTTTGCGGGCATATCTGAGCCACATGAAATTGCAGCGCGCACCCTCGCATAGAGCCCCGTACAGGTTTTGTAGCAATGACAAGTGGCTGGATGAAGTGTCACTTACCTGTATGCCGAGACGCAGACTGATCATCTGTTTTGCGAAGTGCACATTAGGGTGTATTGATGGACATATATGTATGCCGAAGGTGCCTCCTGCCGTGGTTGCGGAGCTATGCAAACTCTGAATGCATGTATTGTTCTTTACGAACCAGCAGCCGTGGTGTGTGCCACAAAGCAGCGCCCAATCCCGCGAATGGTGGCACCTGCACAGGTTTTAACCGCCACGTATGCCTACCCATGCCACCGCTCTATGAATGTACAACGGTAGGTTGTGTATGCGGGCAGCTTAATGCCCTCCTCAAACCGCTTTACCGCGCACTAAATGCACAATGGGGCGTGATGAACGCCCCACCGTACAGGTTGTCGAGTTTTTATTCAACCGTGGGCTTGCTGCCTTCGATCTTCAACAGCTTTATTGCACTCCCGTTTATGATGCTCCCGCCCACACGCTTTGTTGTGTAAAACGCGACGAAAGCTTTGCTCGTAAACGGGTCACGCAAGATTTTCATATTTCGATTTTCCACAATTTTGTACGCGTTTTTAAAATCCCCAAACGCTATTATCGGGAGTTTGGCATTGGCGATAGCCGGCATATCTGAAGTTTGGTATACCGGTGCCCCCAGCAGCGTTTCCTCCCCGGATGGGCCAGGTTGCAGTAAATACTGTCCGGAACCGGATTTGAGTGAGCGTATTGCCTGCAGCACGCTTCTGTGCATTATAAACGCTCCTCTGCCGGCAAAATATTCGTCCAGGGAGTAGTACAGTGAAATGATGGCGTCGCTGTTCAGCTGTTTTGCGGATACTCTTTCAATTTGTCCTTCGTCCTTCCCGTCCTCAGATGACAGTATACCGGATGGCTTCTTGTCCCCATCCCCGGAGATGAAAGCCTCATTTTCTTTCCTGCTGAACGCATCTACCAGGTTGTCTATGAGCCAGCCTTCCAGATCTACTAAGGAGTCATCCAAAAGCTTTTTTGCAATCTGCGGTTGCGCGTATAACTCGTGCAAGTATATGGTCGTCTTGCTCATTTTTGGGGCTGCTGTATCGCTTTGCACTTCTCCTCCCCACCCCACGAAGGTATCCTTATTGTTGGTGGTGAAATATTCGAGGCTGTCTCCCGATACCTTCTCCACCGAGCACAGTTTGCGCATTACAGAGCTTTGAGATAAGCGCTTGTCTATATGCATGGAGATTTCTCTCGGCATGAGGTACGCTAGTGCTGAGCTGCTATCAAGGCCTTTTTGTTCAAAACCTGTAACTTGTCCGTTGCGTATGTATTCTGATAGTGACTTGCGCTCTAGCGCTTCGGGGTCCTCGCAGAGGTTGAGGCGCTTTGCGGCGAGCTCCAACCTGTCTAAGCGATCACTTTGCTGGTCAAATTTGCGATTAATCTCCTCTATATGTCTGACTTTCAAGGGGAGTCGGTTTTCCTCATGAGGGCCGTCATCGTGCTCTTGGAGCTCGTTGTATGCGGGTATGAGGCTTGTAACGCTGTCTTTTACTTCAAAATTAGGTACTGTCATGTAATTCCTAGAAATTATGAAAATATGCAGGTAGAGAGATTCTTGGTGAGAATCATAGTAGCGCTCTCCAAGGGCATTATTACCTGATTACCTGCTTGTACGTAAGCAAGAAACTTCGAAAAGCTGATAATGCATGCGAGAATTGAAATGCACGCACGGCAAGACGGCTGAACACTGCACCTTCGCCGCGATTAAGTTTTGCCACTCCAGAGCGCGCTACAGTTGGCTATGCATTGCCTTCTGTTGCCGTAGCAAGTCTAATGTTTCTAGCACATTCTTGACTGCAGTCTGGCCGCTGCTAGTGAGCTCGACCAGGGGCAGGCGCACTTTCGGCCGCATTTTACCCATCAAGCTGAGTGCATATTTGGTGGGTGATGGACTGGGCTCGATGAATAACACTCTGCTTAACGCTGCCAAATTTCCGCTCACTTGTTTTGCCATGTTTATTTTCCCCAGTGCATGGAGGCGATACAATTCCACGGCCATCTTTGGCGCAACGTTAGACACTACAGAAATACACCCGGAACCCCCATTCATGTAAGAAGCAAGCGCGGTTTCATCCTCGCCAGAAAGGATCGCAACTTTCTCGGGTAGAATTGCCTTCAGCGCTGCCACCCTCTCAGCCCCAGTGCAGTCTTTTATGCCAACAACCCTGGGCAATTCCGCAATTCTTCTAATCGTGTCGTTAGATATGTCAATCGCTGTTCTTTGTGGGACATTATAAAGCACTATCGGTATGTTGGTTGCGTCATGCACGGCTCGGAAGTGTTGATATACTCCCTCGTCACTCGGCCGATTGTAGTACGGCACTACTATCAAAGCTGCATCCGCCCCGGCAGATTGCACGAACAGCGCCCTACTTATAGTTTCTGTGGTACAGTGAGACCCCGCACCCGCGATGACCAGGATGCGCCCCCGTGCAGTTTCTATGCACAGCCTCACTACTGTGCAGTACTCCTCAAAATTCAGGGTAGCAGACTCTCCGGTAGTGCCGCACGGTACTATCCCGGAGATTCCTGAAGAAATCTGCCAATCCACAAACGAGGCCAGCGCTCTTTCATCCAGGGATAAGTCATCTCTAAAGGGGGTTGCCAACGCGGTAAAGACTCCACTAAGCTTCATGGCCGGCCCGTTTTACATAGCGTCGAGTTAGCAATAACACTTTTACGCCGCAAGCGCAAGTTAGCACCGGCACGTACCCACACTTTGTGGATGAAAAAGTGCAGAAGCCCAGTGGGTGCGGCATAAGAGACCGGTAGCCGCGCCACCGACAACAGGCAACCTGCATCCATGGTGAGCTAAGCTCCCTGACCGTGGCCGCCGTCAGGATTTTTGTGCTCAGGGTTTTTCCGGATGGCCGAGTATGTGAACGTGAAAATGTGGCACCACTTGCCCGGCCGATTTCCCATGGTTGGTGACCAACCTATACCCTCCGTGGTGGAGCCCAAGCTCTCTGGCTATCGCGCCCACTGTCCTGAAGAAGCCTGCGATATCGCAGTCAGATCTTATGAAGTCATCGTATGATATGTACTTACCCTTGGGTATCACAAGAACATGTACTGGAGCTTCCGGACGAATATCGTGAAAGGCCAAAACCTGCTCGTCCTCGTACACCTTTCTACAAGGTGCCTCGCCCCTCAAGATGCGGGCAAACACATTGCCGCTGTCATACTCCCCTATTGCTGCGCTATTGGTCATGCATCTCTGCCGGTTGAGACAGCGCGTGCGGACGCTGCGGCCTGTCCTGGGGCTGAGGTGGGGGTGAACGACGCTGCCTCTGACTGCGACACTCCGCTATTGACTACCCCATCAAGCCCTGCGGAAGCGCTATGGACCAATGCTTCATCTAGGGTGATATCTGCTGTAGCCTTGCTGATATCCTGAGAAGCAGCTGCGCCGCTGCACTTTTTTAGGAACTCAGATTGCAACTCCGCTGTCTCCTTTGCGCTGGATTTTCCCCCAATCTGGGACCTGGCATACGGCCCCACTGTTGCTGCTAGGGAAAAGCTTTCCGGTGTAATATCACCGGGGCCAGCTCCTGATTGCTGTGCTGCACTTAAACCAAGAACCATGTCATCTCCCACTTCAGATCCACTACTATCTACGCTGTGCTGAGCATTGCTGTCAACATCTGACTCTATATTATGCCCGTGTTGCGCCGTCTGAGAACTTGGCCCGGTCGCGTCACTGCCGCTACGTGCAGACCCGTCATTTTTTATATTGCTGACTTGATCACCAGTTTGGGAATGCCCCATATCCCTCTTGTACGCCATTTCCTTTGCGAGGCTGTGTGCTAGTGTACGATTTTTTATCCCGACGCACTCAAGAACGGATTCAATTTCCTTTTGTATCTGATCTACAGTTTTGTTTTCGGTATCTAAGGTAACCTTAAGCGTCCTTTCAAAGCCATCTCGAGTGCGAGTAACGGCAATCTTGCCGCCACATTTTGCAAGATGTTCTCGAAGCGCTACCAGCTTTTCATAGCCCTTCATGGCCTCTTGGTTTTTCATCATCCCCTTTACGTCAATGAGGGTGTCGCTGGAAAAATTCACTCCAAGTGCTGAGCTCTTCGGATCGAGTCGCTTCTCTTCGCTGCTATCAACTGCATCCAATATTTTTAGTGCGTCGTCGTTGAAGACGTAGTTTGCAATTGTAAGAGTCAGCTTGCCGGATTGGCCATAAGATGCGCTTACGTCGTTACCGCGAGCCCTCTCGCTAGGTGTGTTCTGTATCCTACCAACCCTGCTTTTAAATGGGCTCCACTCGTCCGAACTTCTAACTCTACTAACCAAGTTTTTGATATTCTGCCAAGTATTGCGGGTGGTTGAGGCATGTTTATTTGTTTTTGGTGGGGTAGTGGCGAAATCGGCGGCAGTTGCGGCACCAACTCCCGCTTTCTTGAGAGCTTCACTCGCCTTTTCCTGCAAATTTTTATCGGTGCTCATACTGACCCCCTAAATCTCATACCCATCACGCGGCATCTAATCGGCTTAGATCCGCAATTGACCAAACCTAAACGCATCAGACAACGGCGGCAGCACCCCATCCGGCACCCCTCCATGCTGGCTTGATGCAGACCCGTCAAGCCCCGTGCAACACGTCAAAAGCATCAAGAAAACCACAGGATTATAGATACTCAGCGTACAGCATGCAAAAGTTTAAAACATCAACCCACCAAACGAACGCAAAAATTTTGGTGTACGTATCCGGTATTGTGTATAAAATCGCAACCCAAGCACACGCAACGGTTAGCGCATACTTAAGCACGCAAAGGTTAACACATGGTTAAGGCAAGCGACAATACGGAATATACTCCCATAATCAGGCAGTATAAGTCACTAAAAGACCAATATGAGGGGTGTTTGCTGTTTTACAGGCTTGGGGACTTTTACGAGCTTTTTTTCGACGATGCGGTTGTGGCATCTAGGGCTTTGGATATAGTGTTAACCAAGAGGGGCGCTGGAACCCCTATGTGCGGTATACCCACGCACAGTGCAGACAGCTATTTGGGAAGGTTAGTAAAACTTGGCCACAAGGTTGCCATATGTGAGCAACTTGAGACGGTGGAGGAAGCGCGCAAGCGGGGGCATCGGGCCCTGGTTAAACGAGATGTAGTGAGGATAGTAACGCCTGGCACTTTGCTTGAAGACGGGTTGCTGGAAGCGAGTGAGAACAACTATCTGGCGTGCCTTTCGCGTGTGGGAGATAGCTACGGTGTGGCGTGGATGGACCTATCTGCAGGAATATTCAACGTGCGTTCCAGTAGACTGGAGAACATTGACAGCGAAATACAGCGGATACGCCCCAGGGAGTTGCTAATTTCCGATCGACTGAAAGAGCAACGGGAAGTTGAACTGATTTTGCGTAGGCATCGGTGCGCAGTTACCAGCCATAGCGAGAGTTTCTTCGATGTCAAAAAAGCAGAAAAGGTCTTGTGTGGGATATATGGAGTGAATACCCTGCGGGGATTAGGAAATTTTACAGATGTGGAGGTGTCTGCATGTGGCTCTTTGGTTGAGTACGTGCGCACAACGCAGAAGAATAACCTTCCGAAGTTAGGCTATCCGAAAGTGTGCGATAGCAAAAGCTTTGTACTCATAGACGGTGCAGCGCTGCGGAACCTTGAGTTGTTTTGCACCCAGTCTGGGGAGAAAGAGGGGGCCTTGGTATCCGTCATAGATAGAACCGTGACTGCGATAGGAAGCAGGCTCCTAAAGCGACATCTTGCGTTTCCATCCTCCTGCCCACACGTCATAAATAGCAGACAGGATGCTGTGGAGTTTTTCGTAAAAAGCCGAAATATATGTGAGAGCATAAGAGATGTCATGCGTGGGATCCCTGATATGGAACGTATCCTGACTCGGATCAAGCTGCTTAAATGCTCGCCGCGGGATGTTTGCATGTTAGGAAAGGCCCTCGCAAAGATTCTGCGACTGCAGCAGATCATGCTAGAAGTGGACAATCCTATGTTGGTCAGGATTGTTGGTGAGTTTGGTGAGCATGAGAAGCTGCTGAAGTTAATAAGCGGCACCATACTTGAAAATAATGCAGCAAACGCCAGAGATGGTGGGTTTATAAATCCTGCATGCAATGCGCGTCTAGCCACGGTTGTGCGCATTGAAAGTGAAAGTGATAAACTCATGCAGGACCTGCGTGATAAGTACCGTAAGCTTACTGGGATAGGCAGCCTCAAGATTGCGTACAACAGCGTGCTGGGTA
>NZ_AFMS01000127.1 GCF_000215485.1 Anaplasma marginale str. Florida | reverse complement strand
ACCTGTAGGGCTTTCCAATACTTTATGGATCTTCAAGACGTCGTGGCGCGCAGTTTTCTGGGGAAAAGTACTCCTGATAGCTAGTGGGAAGGCGTTTACATATCCGGAAAAATCACCCTCGAGCTTCTGAGATAGCACCTGCTGCAGCCTATCTTCCCACCGCTTTGTGGATTCTACCACCATCTTCTCAACTTCCTGCACCGATATAGCATAGGAAGCCGTGCTGTCGGTCTTGATCGTGAATTGCAGTCTTACCAAATCAGACTCATCATACATGTTGTAGTATTTGCCAACGACTTTACCGTCTAGGGCGCCTTCCAGTACGGTAGCTATGCGATCCGCGAGCTCTGTGCTAGCTAGGTTTTTTGGCATGAAGATGATGCACCCAATGAAGCCGTTGATTGCATCTTTCAGCATGAATAGCCGGACTTTTGGGTTGCTGGACAGGAAAAGTATTCCCATCGAGATCTGGAACAGGTCTTCTTCAGAGAAGCGGAAAAGCTCTTCCCTAGAGAACCGCTGCATAATGGCCATCAATGCCTTTCCATTGTGTCCATTTTTCAAGAATCCGGATCTTTCTTTGACGAGCCCGATCTTCTTCCTTATCACCGGTATGTGGCATGCGCTCTGAAATTCGACTGAAGAGGTAAAAAACCCGTAGAAGCACTTTTCCTGTTCCAGATTTCCCGCCTTATCGAACGTGCGCAGGCCTATGCAAATCATGTATCCGTACCTATGCACGTGGGAAACGAAATTTGACTGCACAACGTATAGTGGCTCTTTACTTTGCGTCTGGCAACTTAAAGATTTTTGGGTTTGCTGCCCCATCCTTTGTAACCCCAAGCTGCGTCCCGGATCCAGAACTAGCTCCCCTGACTTTGATTTCGTATACTCACTGTACCCAAGGAACACGAAGCTGTCCTCGCGCAGCCATTTCAGGAAATTGCAGATCTCCTCACGCGATGGGTCATTTTTCATACTCGCCAGCAGTTCGTCCACTCGGCCAAGCATCGGTTGCCAATCGCCTACGCAGCATACAACCGAGTGCAGTGCCTGTTCGACTTCCGTCTTGAGCGTGCTTTGTAGCTCTTCACTTGTAGGTCCCACCACAAAATATGCTACAGATTCGCAAGCATTATCATCGGCGCAGGATGTGGATAGAGCATCAACGCTTACAATTCTGCCGCCTTTCCTCTTCAGGAGCAAAACCGCGTTTGTGTAGTGATATATTGGTAAATTATGCTTTTTCAGCGCTATTATTACGGAGTCTATTATGAACGGCAGATTGTCATTGGCCGTCTCCACTATTGTGAGGGATTTTTCCGGGAACCCTGGGCGCTCCACCGTGAATACGCGCACCATGCTCTCTTTGGGCTTCCTATTACTGATAAAATTATACAGATCTTCTGCAATGTTTAGCAGAAACTGGCTGGTTAATTCCACATCTGTGCTGTAAGAAAAGTTGTAAAACTTCTCTATGAAGCTTTTGAGCAAGCCGTACTCATCAGTTTGTGATGGGAACTTTTCCCGCAGGGCCTTCAGCACAGAGGTGACCACGTGCCCTTCGAAGCCACAAGCACTATCTTCTGGGATGCGCATTACTTTACAACGTATCTTAGGAACAAAAAACAAAAGAGGAGCGTACAAAACCTACTGAAGGCTAGGTTAGCATATCCTATACCGATTAAAACACAATTAATTTACCAAACTTAAGCACAGACACTTCTCGGATACATGGTAACCGTATAACCAGCCGTCGTACACAGTAATGTTGTATTACAAATTTGTCATTTGCAAAATTACTGAGTTTTGTGCCATCCAGAGAATTTTCCAGGATACGTGCGCCGAATATTTTTCATGCACCCCGTATATACATGGCAGTAATTGTACGGGTTATGCTGCATATGTGTGGTTGGGGTATAAAGGTGCTATGAACAAGCGGTTATGATATGTCGCACAGGTGTTACCTGGGTTTTATGTGCAGCACAGCACCCCCAGTATTGCGCTGAAACTCCCAGGTGCAAGTGCGTAAATGCGCTTGCTTGCTGTGTTTACCGACGCACATTTTTCTGTACACGGTTTTGTTATTGTGGTATCCAGCACCGCAGGCTTGTGATTTTGTTGTGGATATGGTTATGACTGCGCGCAGGGGTGGGAAGGCCGTTTCTGATTTATTGGAGGAGGTGAGTGTACAAGGGGCTGCTGATGATAGAGTTACCTTGTATGAACTCAAGATGACCCTGCGTGACAGGGGCTTTGGCGTGCTCATGCTCCTGTTTGCTCTGCCGCTTTCCATACCAATTCCCGTGCCTCCTGGCTATACTACCGTGTTGTCCATTCCGCTACTGCTGTTCTCGGCCCAAATGCTTATGGGGCTCTCCACTCCGTGGCTGCCGGCTTTTTTAGAAAAAAGGTCGTTCAAGCGCGAGTTTTTGGCGACTGTAGTTGAGAGAACGTCTCCAATACTGAGAGGGATGGAGCGGTGGAGCAGGCCCAGGATGTTTGTGGTGTTCAGTGGTGTGGGGGAGAAGGCGGTGGCGCTGATTTGCCTTTTGTGCGCCCTTTCCATTGCAATTCCCCTGCCTTTGACGAACTTCATTCCTGCCGGTGGGATGTCTGCTATGGCGCTCGGCATGCTGAACCGGGATGGCGTTCTGGTAATTTTAGGCGTGTTGTTGGGGTTCTTTGGGCTACTTGTTACCGCAGTGGTACTCATAGCGGGGCCTAAGCTTGTAATCGAGATGTTCTCTGTCCTGTTCAAGTCGTAATATGAGGCTGCATGACACTCTGCATGCCGCCAAGAGGGTTTTTTCTCCAAAAAACAGTGAGCGCGTCGGTGTCTACGTTTGCGGCCCTACTGTTTACGATTTAGCACACATAGGCAACGCGCGGTCCGTAGTTGTTTATGACGTTTTATTCAGGCTGCTAAAGGCGTTATACCCTGAGGTTGTTTACGTTAGGAATATCACCGACGTGGATGATAAAATCATCAATGCGGCGGAATCCGAAAACAAAAGTATTGCGGAGTTGACTGCGCACTACACCAAGCTGTTTCATGAAGATATTGAAGCGCTTAACTGCCTTTCTCCAACCTTTGAACCAAGGGCAACCGAAGAAATTGAAACTATGCTGCATATAATTGGCAGGTTGATTCAGGCGGGGCACGCCTATGTTCGGGGTGGCACGGTATATTTTAGTGTAGAGTCCTATAAGCATTATGGGGCGCTGTCTGGCCGGAAATTGGGTGATATGATATCCGGCAGCAGGGTGGAAGTTGTTGCCGAGAAGCTTCACCCTGGGGATTTTGTCCTCTGGAAACCGGCGACTGATCTTGATATGAAGCTTGGTGCGTGCTGGCCTAGTCCTTGGGGAGTTGGGCGGCCAGGATGGCATGTGGAATGCTCTGCTATGAGCTATCGCTATCTAGGTGATAGCTTTGATATTCACGGAGGTGGCGCGGATTTGATGTTTCCGCATCACGAAAACGAAATATCCCAAAGCTGTTGTGCCTTTCCCGGCAGTGAGTACGCTAGGTATTGGGTGCACAACGGGTTTTTGACGGTCAACGGTGGTGAGAAGATGAGCAAGTCCCTTGGCAATGTTATCACGGTTAGAGGGCTGCTCAGCAACGGAGTGGACGGAGAGGTAATTCGGTATGTGTTCCTGAGTACCCACTACCGCAAGCCGCTTGATTGGGGTGACAAGGCCGTACTTGATGCTAAAGAGGCGCTGAACAAAATATACCGCTCCTGCGAGGGGTTTTCCGCACAACTATTGAGCACGGGTCTAGAAGATGTGGGTGTGCACGACGCAGTTATGGCATCATTGCGGGACGACATGAATACACCGGCAGCAATCGCCGCCCTACATGAATTGGTTAAGGAGATCAATAAAACTAACAACGCTGGGGAGAAGCTGCGATTGGCAAGGGTGCTGAATAAGAGCGCCATGCTGATGGGTATGTTCCGCAATTTTCCGGAAAGAAAACTCCTCGACATGCGAGGCTTGGTTGATGAGGGTGAAATCAATCGGCTCATCGAGAAAAGGGTAGAGGCCAAAAAGTGTGGGGATTTTAAGCTGGCGGATGAGATCAGAGAAAGTTTATCCAACATGGGTATAGGCATTTCTGACGGGAAAGACGGCTCAACGCGTTGGCATAGAAAAAACTAGCTCGATATCCACCTGTCCGGGTTGCGCGCAGGTACTCACTATAAGCGCCATTTGTGTTGCTGTTGTGATGCTTTCGCTAATTTGTATAACCCCCTGACAATGCAGTAATATATCCGACCATAGCACCTCTGCGAGCGGCATTAATTTGGTGCGTAGATGCATGTTGCCA
>NZ_AFMS01000128.1 GCF_000215485.1 Anaplasma marginale str. Florida | reverse complement strand
GTCTTCCCTTTGTTCTCCGACGCGCTGTAGCTTATATCTTCCATTAGCTTCTCCAATATGGTGTGCAACCTCCTTGCGCCGATATTCTCTACCTCACGGTTGACGGTGGAGGCTATTTCCGCGATGGCAAGTATCCCATCTTCAGTAAACTCCACGTTAACGCCTTCGGTTTCCATAAGGGCGCGATACTGCCGTAACAAGTTAGACTCAGGCTCGGTAAGAATCCGTATCAGGTCGTCTCTGCCGAGAGGTTTAAGCTCAACCCTTATCGGCAGCCGGCCCTGCAATTCTGGCAGTAGATCTGAAGGCTTAGCAAGATGAAACGCACCCGAGGCTATGAACAACACGTGGTCAGTAGTTACCGTCCCGTATTTTGTGCTAACACTGGTTCCTTCGAGTAGTGGCAAAAGATCGCGCTGAACACCCTCCCTGTTTACTTCTCCTCTAATCTCGGTTCTTGCGGCGATTTTATCAATCTCGTCAAGGAACACTATCCCCTCGTTGCTTGCAATATGCAGCGCTTCTCTGACTATCTTATCTTCGTCGATGAGTTTTTCTGTTTCTTCATCCAACAAAATTTCCCTCGCCTCTTTTACTGTGGTTTTGAGCGATTTAAACTGCTTATTTCCCCCCAGCATTTTTTGTACTATCTCATTGATGTTCATAATTCCTACCTGGCTACCTGGCATGCCAGGTACGTCAAAAGAATGCTGGACGTTCTTGTTTTCCTTTACGCTTATCGAAATTTCGGAGTCCTCAAATTCTCCGGACCTCAACCTTTCCCTAAAGGCACTTTTTGTTTCTTCGCTCGCGTCAACACCCACCAGGCAATTTAGTATAATTTCCTCGGAAGACTTACGCGCCTGCTTGGCCACCACCTTTCTGTGCTTTTCCTTGACCAAAAGAACAGCCCTGTCGACAAGGTCACGCATTATTGAATCAACATCCCGCCCGACGTAACCTATTTCGGTGAACTTTGTGGCCTCCACCTTAATGAATGGAGCCTGCGCGAGCTTCGCCAAACGACGCGCTATTTCTGTTTTACCTACGCCAGTGTGCCCAATCATCAATATGTTCTTGGGGATGATTTCATCCCGCAGTGGAAGAGGAACCCGGTTTCGCCGCCAACGGCTCCTGAGCGCGTTGGCCACAGCCTTTTTTGCCTCTTCCTGCCCCACTATAAACCTATCAAGCTCTCTGGTTATCTGGCGAGGTGAAAGATCACGTGTCTCGTATTCTTCTTCTGACTCCGCAACGCCCTCCCCAATCTTTTTGGGCTCACTACCGCCCTGATCAGGGCCTTTTGCTTCCCCTGGTCCTGAATTACCAACACCCGTTGCGCCTAGTTCACCGGAAGACATCATCACTCCTCTATCTTTTCCATGATAATATTATTGTTAGTGTACACGCAGATCTCCGAGGCCACAGCCATCGCCGCGGTGGCTATGTACTCTAGGGTCATATCCAAGGAAAGCTCGTCTCTGGCAGCGCATAGCGCCCTGGCTGCGGACAGGGCGAAATTCCCGCCAGACCCTATCGCCGCGATTCCATTTTCTGGTTCAAGCACGTCTCCCCCGCCGGAAATTATCAAAGACACGGACTTATCCGCGACTATCATCATGGCCTCTAATCTTCGCAAATATTTATCCCTTCTCCAATCCTTCGCCAATTCCACGCATGCACGCATCAACTGGCCGGGGTGCTTCTCCAGCTTAGCTTCCAGCCTTTCAAACAAAGTAAACGCATCGGCTGTTGCGCCTGCAAACCCGGTGATGACACTATCACCGGCGAGGCGCTTTATCTTCTTGGCAGAGGTTTTCATTATTGCACTGCCCATAGAAACCTGCCCGTCACCTGCGATAATCACGCTGCCACCCTGCCTGATGCATAATATGGTGGTTCCGTACATCGTGTAGCTGTCTCTGTGACTCATAACCAAACTCCCCGCGGCCCACCACTTATTGATGAGAAATAAGACCGGTGCTGATTCAAGCAAATACCTACCATAAGCTCAGTTACGTTGCACCAATCAATACTCAATGCCCACGATTATGCACCCTCACTCCACTGAAATCCAGCGAAGATTTTGTAGTACATCTTCGTAGTGCGGCACGTTGCGGAACTGGAGATGGGTTGCAGTTACTCTTACAATAAGTTACGGTGCACATGAACGCGCGGGCAGGCCCGACAGTACCACAAATTTATCGATGCAACTTTTAATATTGTTGTGGGAGAACAAAAATGTGATACACTCGCGACGTGAGCGCGGGCTTTTGATGTCGCTTGCGGTTCCGTGCCGTTCCCGGGTCCATTGCGAAGATTCCTGGTGTTGTTTTGGCGTTGTACTCAATTTTGCGTGGCCAGCTGCGGTTTGTATTGTGTGCCCCTCTGCTGGTGGTCTGGAGTGCAAAATTTCGCTATCGCACGTAGATGGAGAGGGGCTTTTTGCGTAATTTGGCATAAAAATGTACTTGTGCGGTGAGGAGTTATGGTATAGATTCCAGGCTCGGGGTTCATCCGAAAATTTCCCTGATGGGAGGTGGTTTTGTGCGTTGGCCTGCTGTGCCTGAGAGGTTGTGGTGTGATGTGGCAGCTCCTGCATAGAGCGTTGCTAGCGCGGATTTTCAGTGAAGCGTGATGAAGCTTGGTGTGCTTCAGCGCTTGTGCTCAAGTTTGGTATTCCTGGAATCTGGGGGTGGTGCGCTGTCTTCGGAACAAATGATTGGTTGTACTTGTTGGGTTTAGTGAAGAGAATTTTATGTCAGAAGGTGTCATGGAAAAGGAAGAGTCTATAGTAAAGGGTGGTGTCACAGAAAACCCC
>NZ_AFMS01000129.1 GCF_000215485.1 Anaplasma marginale str. Florida | reverse complement strand
GTAGAGGCGGAGAAGGATCAATACCTATCAACCCACCCGGTTAGTGAGCACCGTTTGGCGAAGGTTAGCAGCTATTCGAGGAGTAACGCGGTTAAGGGCTTTTCTGATGACGATATAGCCAGCTTTGGGCGCGTTGTGGAGAAGACAGAGGCGTTTTTGACACCTGTGCAATTTCTTGAGCGTGGCACACTATCCCCATACATGAAGTCTATACTCAACTACAGAAAGGCTAACACGGATGACGCCCTCAGGGAGCTGGGGCTCTTAATCGAGGCGAAGCCGTCCGACCCGTACTTGTATGAAATGCGCGCCCATATTTTCTACAAGCTTGGTCGGATAGAGGAATCTGTGTCAGACTATAAAACCGCGCTTGGTCTGCTTCCTGAAAACTCTATGATAAAACTAGAATTGGCCCAGGCGCTGATGTTGAAAGATCCTCATGAGACGCTTCAGTATTTAGAGCAAGTGTCTTATCAAGAAAAAGAAAACCCATTGGTCTGGAAGAACCTTGCAATAGTTTACGGTAGAACTGGCAATGTTGGCATGTCCTATTTTGCCATGGCTAACAGATTTTTCGTCGAAGGTGACAACAAGAAATTTGCAAAATATGCTGCGCTGTCCAAAACGTACCTGAAAAATGGCAGCGTGCAGCTGCGAGTTATAGAAGACATGGAAGAGGTGCGCAAAGCACGGTAATGTAACGCCTTTCCTGCAATTGAGCAGCGAGTTAATAATTCTTTGTTTACTACCATGGGTTAAGTTGTGCACTATACATTCTATGCGTCAGGGTTGCTGTGTTCGGAGTGTGGAAAAAATCCGGGTTTTGTTGCATAGTTGCTTGTGCGCTGCTATCCTCGTGTATCACCACGGAAGAGCATGCACGCAGGGCCGTATATGAGCCGCCCGCGAGTGTTGAGGGTAGGGCGTGTGTAGCGCGGTGTGCACATACCAGGAATGACTGCTACAGGAAATGTCAAGACAAATCCCAAGAGTGTGAGGCGCGGGAATCTAGGAACAGTGCCTCTCGGTACATCGGTGGCATTATGGACATGCTCGACGGCTTTATTAAGAGGCAGGAGGAGCGTGACAGGATAAGTTCGTGCGAAGCGCGGAAGAGCGCATGCATTTCCAATTGCAGTTCAGACACTTTTTGTGCCTTCAGGTGCGAATCTCAATATAGATGCACAGGTGGCTCCTTCAAGATAGGTATTGGCAAGCCTACCTTCAGGGATAAAAGAGATTCCTGCAGCACGCGACGCTGCGACGCCCTGTGTAAAAACGACTATGATGTATGCTACGTAGATGAATGTGGTGGCAGAATATACGAGGCACAACAGGAACCGAAACCACGGCCAGATAGTGGTGGCAGCCAGGCTAGCGGCTGATAGTCCCCTCGGCTGTAGTAAGGCCTCGTTACAGAACGTACAACACGATCCGAGGCTATGTACGGGTGCAGCTCAGCGGGCCGTACTTTTTGACCACATCTACTTCCTGCATTGACGATAGAATAGTTTCTAGCGTGGTTTTGAGCACAGTATGGGGGAACCTAGCGCAGACATCGCATGCTGGTACGAGGACGAAATCTCTTTTGTGCATCTCCTTGTGCGGTATAGTGAGGGCGTCACTCTGCATCGACAGGCCATCGTACAGTAGTATGTCCACATCTATAGGTCTTGGGCCCCATGTTCCAGTGTTGCTTCTTCCCAAAGTATACTCCACGCGCTTTATGCACCCCAGCAGCTCATCTGGAGACAGATTTACGTAGCCACACATTACCATGTTGAGGTACGGCATGTCCCACCAAGTAGGTGCCCCATCCGGTAGCAAAGCCCTGGTTTCGTATATATACGAACAATGCCCGTTGTAGATGGGGAGCAGCCTGACAGCAGCCTCTAAATTGTTCTTTCTCGAGCCAACGTTGCTACCCAGTGCCAGCACCACCACGTCTACATTTCCGTTGTTTGTTGGAACATGCAAGGCATTGTTGCATTGCCGCGAAATTTTAGCGAGTGATTTTTGAGCTTGCCATCTAACGCATTGGCCCCATATGTCCACCTGTGGGGCGTGAGGCTTTAATCTTCCAGGGCAACCTATACTGCTAAAATGCGGAGCCGTAGGTTGGCGGGTATAGGTTGGTGGGTACAAGTTTTATGCGTATTGTGCCAAAGTTGGAAGCACCCGCGGTTCTATAGCCGTACAGTAGGTCTGGGTAGACGTTTAACTATGTGCATCAAGTGTGCGTATTAGTACGGTTTATGTATCGCAAACGGTGTGCACAATCTCACCAATGCGCCGCAATGCTAGACTGTAAATACGCGACGTGTCGCATCCGTGCCGCATTGCGCATCATGAGTGTGTGGTTCAAAGTTGTGGCTACATAACAGCCGTGCACGTGGTTCAAACGTGTGAGGTTGACGGTGCTGCTCGGCCTAAGGCCGCCAGCCTTGTGTAAATCTTGCGTATGATGGCCCGCGGAATGCTTCTCAACTGTATTGGGCTATGATTTCGCCGGTTCCACTATAAGTTTTCCGCACAGTGGTCGGCATAATGGCTATTGCTGAACGCTTTGTAGCTGGCTTCGAGGTCATGCAGACACACTTCTGCAACGTCTGTAATTTTTAGCATATAATCTTTCGTGGTTCTGCCTATGCGCGCATGCGGGACTTCTGAGAAGATTGACTCAAACTCTGCGCTGCGGTCTTCATGTACAGTTACGATTATCCTGCTTTGTGATTCTGAGAACATAATAGACTTTTCCCACATTTCATCTTTCGGTATTCCGCTTGTAGGCACTGCAGATAGGTCTATTTCGGCGCCAAGCCTGCCCCCTATGAGGGCCTTGGCCAAACCAACTGCCAGTCCACCGAGGCCTGGCGCGATTGCGGAGGCTATTATGCCGCGGATTGTGGCATGGTGGAACTTACGATACATCAACTTGGCAGTTTGTGCATCTACTGAGGGAACGCTACCACTATTTAGTCCGCTATAGGCCTGATATTCTGACATGCCAAGCTCGTTATAGGTGGTACCCAGGATGTAGATTGGGTCCATTCCCTTGACGTGGGGCGAGATAGCACTTTCTACATTTTCAATAATGCCAAGCGTGGAAATCAGCAGAGAGGGCGGAGCGGAAATACGCACCGGTTGGCCAGCGCTGTTATACCCGTGAAAATCGTTGAACATGCTATCCTTCCCAGATATGAAGGGCGTACCAAACGCAGTAGCATAGTCATAACAAGCCTTGGCTGCCTGCTTCAGTTGCCAGAGTCTGCCAGGTTCGGTTGCGCTGCACCAGCAGAAGTTATCGATGAGTGCAAGGTGGTCTATATTGCCCCCTACTGCAACGTAATTGCGTATTGCGGTATCAATGGCGCAAGCTGCCATCCTGTAAGGATCAACCTCTCCGTATCTACATCCAAACCCCTGAGACGTGACTACTCCTCTTTTGGATGAGGGTACAGGGCGAAGGACTACTGCATCTCCACATATTCTGCCCGCGCCCTGTAGCGGTTTTATGACGGAAGACCCCTGTACTTCATGATCGTACTGCGAGATTATATACTCTTTGCTGCAGATATTTTTGCGCCCAATAATGTTGCGCAAATCCTCCGCTACTGAGGTGTTTGTTCTTAGCTCTGACTGTTGTTGGGTGTAAAATTGTTTTTCAGTAGTAAGGGTTAATCTAGGAACGCCGTTGTGCAGAAAGCTTGTGTCTATGTCCATGATGACCTTACCATTGTACGTGACAACTGCCCGTCCAGTGCTGTTGAATTCTCCAATGATGCTGATTTCTACGTCATGCATTTGCATAATTTCTGCAAGTTTTTGATACTTGCTGGGAGGGACAGCAAGCGTCATCCTCTCCTGAGATTCAGACACCCATATTTCCCATGGTAGCATGCTTTGTGTTTTGAGGGGGACCTTGTCCAGCTCAACATTAAATCCTCTCACGCCCATTTCACCGACGGAAGAAGAAAGGCCGCCTGCCCCGTTGTCTGTTATTGCATTATACAGCCCCAAATCCCTTGCCTGCTTGATTATTGCATCAGACAGTTTTTTCTGTGTGATAGGGCTACCTACCTGCACCACAGTAGCGCCTATTCCCTCTCTTAGCGCATGTGAAGAAAACGTGGCACCGTGGATTCCATCTCTTCCCACTCTACCGCCAACTACCACTATGTAATCTCCATCCTGCACGGTCTTGACATGTGCTGGCAGCCCACAGACTGTGCGTGGTATAATCCCAATGCTGCCGACAAAAACTAGCGGCTTGCCGCAGAATCTGTTATCGAAGTATGATGTCCCAATGGTGGTTGGGATGCCCGAACAATTTCCTCCCGAGTTTACTCCCCGTATTACCCCATCCGCAATTTTCCGCGGTGGCAGTATCTCCTCCAAGCACTCCCGGTCTCTGTACAGCTTTTGTTCCAGGTTGTCTGCAAAACAAAAGTGGTACGAATTCATAATCGGTTTTGCGCCCATACCGAACCCGATTATGTCCCTGTTCACGCCCAGAACACCAGTTTCTGCTCCTCCAAATGGGTCAAGAGCGGAGGGGCTATTGTGCGTTTCCACCTTGGCTACTACGAGAAAATCGTCATCAAATGTTATGGCTCCGGCATTATCGGAGAAGACCGATATGCACATCGGTGAGTTTATGTCGGAAGTTGCGCGCTTTATGCAGTGTCTGTACAACCCCTCTTTGATCTCATCTATCTGGGCGGAAAATATATTGTGCTTGCAGTGCTCTGACCACGTCTGCGCCAGGGTTTCTAGCTCTATGTCGTTTGGTGGGCGGTTTTCGCCATCAAAGTATGTGCGAATGGCGTGCATGGCCTCCAAGGACAAATTGAGCGGCCCGCGTCCGTCAATCCCGTGCTTGCTAATTTTTTCAAGCTCCTCATCGCTAACATGCAAGTCTACCGCACGTACGTCCTCCTCTACCCCCTCGCCCACAACATCAGGGGCCATGATGAATGGTATCGGGTGCGGGGTTATAATAGGGTTTGCTATTGAGCGGTTAATGGCGCACACATTTTTATTGCCTAGGAATTCTACTTCAAAAACACCTTCTGCTTTCGTGTGTACCAGCTTACAGTACTGCACCAGTGGATTGTAGTTGCGTGCAGTGCGGTCTGGCTCTTCTTTGAAGAAAAAATTCTCCGACGTTCGGACCAGGACGTCTTCAATGCATAAAAAATCACGAATTATCTGAGCCGCCGAGTTTCCCACGTTGTCGGTCATCCCGGGAAGGTATCCTATCTCCACTGACCAGGTTGCTCCTAGAATTTCAAATAAGTCATAAGGTTTGCCAGATTCTATATTTCTGTACCCGTGTGCTCCAGGTGCGTACATATCGTGTTCGTATATAAAAGCGTAGCACTTGCTAGTTGTGTTGTTTGATAGTAGGCCTCTGACGCGTAAAACGTCTTCCGTGCCTATTTTGTTTGGGGTGCGGACAACATATGCGAGTTTTCTGCTGGGGTCAAAGATGTCATCAACCGCAATTCTGAATATCATACGGCGGCCACCGTGTTTGAGGAACAGCCCCACATTATTGCAGATCATTAAATTTTTACATAGTCAAAAAGTCTGCTGCAGTTGTGGGTGGCGCACGTAAAAACACGCACCAGCCGAGCGGGAACTGCGGAGCCGATGTGCTACAGCGCAGGATACTCTGTGAAGATGCAACCCATGAGCGTCTGTTACGTGCCGATGGATTACATGCGGACCAGGTGGAGATAAGCCGGATTCTGTTTATGTAGCCATTCATCTGGGGCAAGCATCGCTACTTACCTCAAGCGACTTACCCGGGTAACATGAGAGAAGACACAATACCCTTCTTAGCCTTGCTCCTGGTGGTGGTTGCCTGGCTGCTACGTGTCACCACGAGCACGGTGCGCTCTTACCGCACCTTTTCACCCTTACCTCGTAGAGGCGGTAATTTTCTGTGGCCCTAACCTAGGGTTACCCCCGGCAGGAGTTACCTGCCACCATCTTCCCTTGGAGTCCGGACTTTCCTCTGTACAACGCGGCACAGCGGCTACTTCTCCACCTGGGGCCCGATTCTATACAATACCGCGGAGCCGCGCAAGCCTATGGTTTGTGATACCCAGCCACGCAAGCTCCGGTTTTATTGTATTCTGTAACCACAGACGTGGCGGACCTCACTACACTAAGCATCTGCATGAGTGACGTTCGCTTGTGGCGCTGCCACCGCGGCCAACGGACTGCATGACAAGCCCGTGGAAACACGCCAAGCCGGGGTATATCTAGATGGAGGAGGGAGAGGTATTCACGCAAGCTGCGCATCGGAAGTGGTGCAAGCCGCACGGGAAGGCGTGATTCCTAACTGCGAAAACAGCCGCTGGTCGTCTTCTGGTCTGGCATTTGGCGTGGTTAGAAGCTTCTCGCCACAAAATATGGAGTTCGCTCCTGCCAACATACACAGCGCCTGCATCTCTTCCGACATTTCCCCCCTTCCTGCTGCAAGGCGCACGTAGGACGCGGGCATCATGATGCGCGCAACCGCGATGGTGCGGACGAAATCAATATTGTCAATCTTCGGGTTGCCTTCCATAGGGGTGCCCTCGATCGGAACGAGACGATTGATTGGTACAGAGAGTGGATGTTGCTCCAAATTTGCTAGAGTCACCAACATACTTGCCCTATCCTCGGTGCTTTCACCCATACCCAGTATTCCTCCACAGCAGACTTTGATGCCCGCTTGCTGGACATTGCGCACGGTCTCCAGCCTCTCCTCGTACGTACGTGTGGTGACCACGTTGTGATAGAATTCGCGGGAAGTGTCCACGTTGTGGTTATAAAAATCTAGGCCCGACTCCTTTAGTTTTTGTGCTTGATCGAGCTTTAACATGCCCAGGGACGCGCAGCTCTCCAACCCTTCGCTTTTTATTGCTTCTACGAATTGGCAGATCTTTTCTAAATCTCTGTCATGCAAATTTCGCCACGCTGCCGCGAAGCAAAATCTGTCAGCCCCAATTTCTTTTGCCCTCTTCGCAGCTGTTTTGACTTCTTCAACAGTGGATAGGGATTTCTTTTCAAGGCCTGTGTTGTAGTGTGCACTCTGGGCGCAATAGCGGCAGTTTTCCGGACAGCTCCCGGTTTTGATGTTCATGAGCGCCGCGACTTGGACCTCATTATTTCGGAAATTCTGCACATGTACTGAGTGGGCCTTGAGTATGAGGTCGCTAAACGGCATACGGAAAAGCTCCAATGCCTCCTCAAGCGTCCAATTATTTCTTATCACGCTTTGAACACTCCTTATCGTGTTTGCTACTATAGCGCCTGAAGGACTCACTCATAGCCTCAAACTCATCGCGGCTTACAAAGCCCATGTCTCTTATACAAGACTCAGCCTTGCGCCTAGCAGCCATCTTTCCCTCCGCCAACGCCCCCGAAACCAGGCCGAGCACGGAGACGCCCAACCTGACACAGTCACGCAGAAGCAGGGAGAACATACGAAAAAACGGCGAAACCACGACATTGCGGATTCTATAAGTACTGCAGCGCGATGTCAATCACCCCCAGGTTCTTTTATGCCAAGACGCACTTGACAGCCCAGCCTGGCTTCTGATACGTGCGGGAAGCTATGTATTGACTGTACCCTATGGGCGACACCTAGTATATTCTGCCTCCCACGACCCCGATTATGTGATCAACGACGTTATCCTGACCCAGGGGAAGCAAGCACTGCCTTATTTTTATATCACTGCCATCAGCGGTCGTCTTTTCTGATTCTTCTATCAACGGGCGCTGGTTGTCTACCACTGATTCTAGGTAATCAAATAGCCCTTCGACTATCTGCGGGAAGAAAATAACTATATTTTCTGATTCTGAGTAGTACCTAAGGTCAGATTTATAAAGCCTCACAGACTCCTCGCCCGCGTATACGCATTCGTATTTTCTGCCGTCATCAGCAACTTTGACTTGAAGCATGAAGCAATAGGGCCAAATCTCCATGATGTCTGCCGGATCTATTTCTTCTTTCGCAGGAAAATTCCTACCATTGCGCAACTGGTCCCAGTATGAACACAGTATGTTTATTGCACGTCTCTCCGACACATATTCTGACATCCGGTACTCGCTATCCTTGCAACAACTCTCGGACTCTACATCAGAGATATTTATTTTTCCTTACTTGCCCAAAAATGTTTGTGGCATCTACTGCCCGTCCAGCGCGGCACTTTGGCACGGATGCCAGAGATTGACCACTCTGGTCAACACATGTCGCGTTTATCTAGCGGCAACCGCGGGCTTGGCAGCTTTTTTTGCACTTTTTGATGTATTGCACGGGGTCTACAGGTTTACCATTGCGCCTTATAGCAAAACAGAAGAAATACCCACTGTCCGCACTCTGGCTAGATTTTGTAATTGTTGCGATCACCTGCCCCTTCTTCACCTTGTCGCCAATCTTGACGTGTACCTCGTGCAGATAAGAATAGAGCGAGATAGTGTATTTGTTGTGTTCCAGTATGACCAAACTTCCATACCACCGGAGACCCTTCCCCACGTACATGACCTTACCGCTTCCTGCGGCTTTGACCTTTGCGATGCCATCTGCGAATATGGCGACCCCGTCATTACAGTAGGGGCCCTTTTCGCCTTCAGCGCCAGATTCTACGACCCTTCCACCATTTAGCGGCATGTCAAACTCACATTCCTTAGGAGGCGAAGGTTTTTTGGGCCCTTGCTTGAGCTTTGCGCTTGAGGGGGGAGCACCACGTGTGGATATGTCTCTCACCAGCAACTTGCGCTTCGGTGCAGCCGTTGTTGCCGCCCCCCTGTCGCCGTAATCCCTCGTTAGGTGGTAATCAGCATTTTCATCGCGTTCCCGATTTCCATAAAACTCCTCACCCCTGAGGGACACAGGAGCCGGCTCCTGAGTGAAACAGCCGTACAGAAGGAAGCTAGCCAGTATTAATGCTACTACACGCACATTTGTAAGTTGATTGCCTCACCATTCGCTGTATCATAATGGACTCCTGAGTACTTGTTAATGATTATTTCTAGAGGTAGGCGCGCGTGTTGGGTGATGGTCTGTGTATGGAGTTTCTCAATGTAACGGAGCGCGCAGCGATTGAGGCGCACAGATTTGCGGGTAGGGGGAACGAAAAAGATGCTGATAAGGCAGCGGTTGATTCTATGCGTTCCACGCTCAACAAAATGTGCATCAGCGGGACAATAGTCATTGGGGAAGGTGAGAGAGATAACGCTCCTATGCTGTATTCTGGAGAAAAAGTCGGCATTGGGGGCCCAGCTTTAGATATAGCGGTTGATCCATTAGAGGGTACTACCACATGCGCCCTGTACAAAGATGGTGCAATGTCTGTTATTGCGGTGGCGCAATCCGGGTGCTTATTAAAGGCGCCAGATGTCTACATGGATAAAATAGCTGTCGGTCCGGGGTTGCCTCATGGGGTAGTATCCCTGAGTGGCGATCTGAAAACGAATCTACATAGCCTATCGCACGCGAAAGGATGTGCCGTGTCTGGTTTAAGAGCCGTAGTGCTAAACAGGGATAGGCACGCCGCTTTAATAGAGGGCCTAAGGGAGCTGGATGTCCGCATAAAGCTAATAGACGACGGTGACCTATCTGCTACGCTGTCACTGATTCGCGAGGAGAACGACATTTACCTCGGCATAGGGGGCGCACCTGAAGGTGTGCTTTCTGCAGTCCTGCTTGCAGCTGTGGGCGGGCAGATTGAGGGAAAGTTGGTTCTCAATACAGATGCGCTGCGTGAAAGAGCGAAAAGCGTGGGTGTGGAAGACATGGATAGGTCGTACGCGACCGGTGACATGGTGCGAGGGGAGGCGTTTTTCATAGCTACCGGGGTGACCGATAGCTTGATAATGAGGGGGATTTCGCGCAGCGAGGGTGGATGCGTTACTGCAGATTCAGTAATCTTCTCCACGTTGGGTGTTATTTCACGGGTACAGAGAACATTTTACAAACCCCCCGCCGGGCCTGTTGTGCGCGCTCAGCGCTAGCGAACTGTAAAACCTTTACGGGCCCGCCGCCGCACTGGGCGCTGGCACACTGCATGGGTGAGGGCTACATCCGCACTGGGGCTCCAGCACAAATTGCGCGAAAGGCCCCCGGATATAGGGGTGATCTCAAAAAGCTACGTGGACGTTTGCTGTGGATGCTGGTCACGCGTGGAGTTGCGCGCATGGGTGGGTGACTCCGTGATTCTCTCAAATAGGCTGCTGCGGTCTGTGCGCTGCAACTGCCATATCTAAAACGAACACAGCAGCGTCTATGACCAGTAAAAGAATAGGGATGTGGCAGGCGGCAGCTTGCTAGCTATTTTGGTGAGATGCTCTACCGCGGCACCGTAGGTGTATTATGATATTGGCAATCGCTGCTGGGGTTATGCCAGGAATCCTCCTAGCAGCTCCTATGGAAAACGGCTGCGCACGTTGCAGCTTTTCCTGCGCCTCCTTGGATAGGCCGTGAACCTCGGAATATCTTATGTCTGCCGGGATGGACGCATTTTCCTCTTCTAGAAACGACTGTATGTCTGCTGCTTGGCGTTGAAGGTATGGTGCGTACTTCCCCTCGATGCCCACTGCGGCTAGCGCGGCCCTGCTGAAGGAATTCAAGCTTGGCCACAGTTGTATGAGGATGTCCATGGTTATGCTAGGATGACCCAACAACTCAAATGCAGTTTTCTTCTCTCCGTTCTGGGATATGAATATGCCGCACTTGGACAACGTGTGTGGGGTTATACTGGTTCGATGTAGCTCCTCAACCAACCTATCCATCTCTTGCTTTTTGTTGTACAGAACACCAAACCTCCTTTCCGAGACAAGGCCGGCATTGTATCCCATTTCGGTGAGTCGCATGTCGGCATTGTCGGAACGTAGCCGCAGCCTATATTCCGCTCTAGACGTGAACAACCGATAAGGCTCACTGGTGCCCAGCGTGACCAAGTCATCAATCATGACCCCAATATATGCTTCACTCCTCTTCAAAACGAACGGAGCATGGTTCTGAGAAAGCGACAGTGCCGCATTGGCTCCCGCTACAATTCCCTGGCCAGCCGCCTCTTCATACCCGGTTGTGCCGTTGATTTGCCCTGCGAAGTACAGCCCCTTGATCTTCTTGGTTTCTAATGTGTGATGCAGCTCTCGCGGATCCACGAAGTTGTACTCGACCGTGTACCCGTGGCGCAACATCCTAACATTTTCCAGGCCCCTTATGCTGCGTAGCATTTCCAACTGCACGTCTATTGGACAGGAAGTCGAAACGCCGTTTGGATATACCGAGTTGGAATCTAACCCTTCTGGTTCCAAAAACACCTGGTGGCTTTTGTGTTCTGGGAATCTTCTAACCTTCTCCTCTATGGAAGGGCAATACCTAGGTGCCGCGACGTCCACTAATGATGCACAGGAGGCAGCGAGGTGCAAATTGTTCCTGACGATCTCGTGCGTTTTTGTATTCGTGTGGGTAATGTAACATGAGACCTGCGGCAAAACGATGGCATCAGATAGAAAAGAAAACGGGGTTGGGACTAAGTCACCCTTCTGTTCCGCTGTGGCTGACCAATCTATGCTGCTTCTGTCAATTCTTGGTGGTGTACCGGTCTTCAACCTACCCAACATGAAGCCGTGTGCGCATAAAGCCTTTGCCAGCCTTGTGGAAGGTTTATCTCCCATCCTGCCGGCCGGTATACCCTTATCTCTCCCCACATGTATCATTCCCCCGAGGAAAGTCCCCGTAGCCAGAACAAGCCTCCTTGTGTGCAGAACTTTCCCACAGGACAGCGTGACTGACGCAACACACGGGCTTCCCGCTTCGTTGTCGGTTGAAAAATCTATCACTGAGGCTTCCAGAACTTCTAGGTTCTTGTAACCCAGAACGATATCCTGCATAGCCGTCCTGTAGGCATCCCGGTCCGCCTGAGCTCGCGGCCCCCAGACTGCTGGGCCCTTGCTCTGGTTGAGTATGGTAGAGTGTATGCTTGCTTTGTCGATAGCTTGCCCCATCAACCCGTCAAGCGCATCTACCTCCCGCACCACGACACCCTTGGCTACACCCCCGATTGCGGGGTTGCAGGACATTTCGCCTATTGAACCAATTTTATGGGTAATTAGCAGGGTCTTCGCACCAACGCGCGCCGCGGCTGCCGCGGCCTCACACCCCGCATGCCCCCCACCAACCACTACGACTTCGTAGCTTAGCACAACAACCAACCAGATGATATAGAACACTAGATGGTAAAAAGTAATATAAGACGTGTCAAATCGTGCTAAACTCCCGGTGCCTTAGGTTGCGAGCGTCAATATAGCGCATGAATTTAGTAGTCTTATCCGGATATGGGCTGAATTGTGAGGAGGAAACCCTCTTCGCGTTTATGGAAGCAGGGCGGTTTTTAAACGCCAGTGTTTCTGGGAGAGTAATGCACATCAACGAGCTGTTGTTGAATCCCAAATGTCTCAGAGAGTTCAACACTATGGTGGTCCCCGGCGGATTTTCTTACGGTGATGACACGGGTGCCGGCAACGCGTTTGCCCTGCGTATGCTGCACGGGCTCGGAGAGGAAATCCAGGCATTTGTGGAACAAGATAAGCTGTTGTTGGGGATATGCAACGGGTGCCAGATTTTGCTCAGGGTATTTTTCCCTGACATAGCCCTAGTGCGTAATGATGTCGGTAGGTATCAGTGCAGGTGGGTAAAGGTCAAATCGTGTTGCAGTTCGATATGGCTAAAGGGTATAGACGAGATGTATATTCCTGTTGCGCACGGTGAGGGCAGGTTTTACGCTCCAGACAATGCACTACTTGGGCTTGCGGAGCGGGGCAGCGTCGCGATGAAGTACACAAGGCCTGATGGTGAGCTCGCCGACGGACAGTTTCCACATAATCCCAATGGATCCGCATACGATATTGCCGCACTATCAGGAAATAATGGCCGGGCCCTTCTGATGATGCCGCACCCCGAAAGGGCGGTATTTTTCACTCAACGGTATGACTGGACGGATATCAAAGATGCAAACGTGCGTGCGGGCAAGCCCGTGCCCACCTATGCCGATGGTTTTGAAGTTTTTTGTAACGCTGTTAGGTATTTTGCCTAACTACACCGTATGCAGCTTATACTTTCCGTGCATCACCAAAGCTATGTAATAAGTTGTTATGCAGTGTAGTTGTACACTAGGAATGGGGGAGTAGGCCTGCATGTAGGATATCCCACTTTGTGGGTGCTGGGGGTAGTATACGCCTCAAAATGCAGGGTTACCAAAGCTGCGCACGCTTCCCACACAGGCCTCGGCTTGTGGCTCTAGCGCGGAGAAAGCACAGATGCATGTGAATTTCCACCACAAATGACGCAAAAATAGCCCGACTACACATGGAGAACTGCACCAACCATACACCAGCATCTCCGCAAGG
>NZ_AFMS01000130.1 GCF_000215485.1 Anaplasma marginale str. Florida | reverse complement strand
ACTTATTACATAGCTTTGGTGATGCACGGAAAGTATAAGCTGCATACGGTGTAGTTAGGCAAAATACCTAACAGCGTTACAAAAAACTTCAAAACCATCGGCATAGGTGGGCACGGGCTTGCCCGCACGCACGTTTGCATCTTTGCTATCTGTTCAATTGGGTGCTGGGGGTAGCATGTCGCTACCCCCAGCACCCACAAAGTGGGATATCCTACATGCAGGCCTACTCCCCCATTCCTAGTGTACAACTACACTGCATAACAACTTATTACTAGTATGGAACATATTAAAGGGCTCATGCGTGCAACAGTTGGGGGTGCGCATATTCAGGCTAAATTCTATCGTTCGCTGTGCGGCAAACCCATTTAGCGGCTTGTGCCGCGCAGCATTTAGGCTTTTGTGGCAAGGAGGCCTTCAAATGCGGGCCAGGTGATACGTCTCTCTGATTTGGCCCTAAAGTACATAATGGGGTGCCGGTGCTGTGGCTGACATCGCCAGTTGATAAATTTTATAGCCATGCACTTTCCGCGTTGTGTAGGTCTAGAAGCCGTTCCGGCTGCGTGACGCGTTACGGTGCCTTCACTATGGATTCACGCTGGTGTTCACGGACTTCTGTATGTGTTAATGACTGGCCGGGCGGTGAAGCGGCGGCCATGCCTCCCTTAAGGATCGGATCTGCCGTACTTGTGGGGGGTTGCGCGCTATCTTCCTTTGCTTGCCTACAGGATTTAACTAAATCCCATATGGATAATCCAATTGCTACTGAACATAGTACGGCTGCTACACCAGCCACTGCCGTAGCTGCAATGACATATGGACTTTCTAATGTAAGAGCTGTGCACATCGCTATTATGGTACCGCAGATCATCAACATACATACGCTCAATAGTACCAAGGATGCCGCATGGGCAGTGGTTACTGCGGGAACTGCGCCAGCAGCCTTATCTTCAGCAGTAGTTCGCTGCTCCACACTGGAAACTCCGGGAGAACTTTTCCCTATGTTATTAATAACATCTTGTACGCTACTATCTGAAGTCAGGCCTCGTCTCTGAAAACTGTCTGATACACTATTCATGGCACTTGCTGTGCGGGGGTGCTTCGCCTCTAGCTCCTCTTTGGTCATCTTACCGGTGTGGACCTGTACTACGAGACCTAGCGATTCAGATAGGCGCTTTGCCAACTCCTCAACCATAGCCTCCACAGCCTTTTTCGCTACCTGCTGAGCTCTTGCGTTTTGTGGCAGACGAACGCCAGAATCCCTCAACCTGCGCATGACTGCTGCAGCAATGTCCTCAGTGTTAACAATGCCTCTTACGTCTCTAATCAGTGCTTGGACACCTTCTGCGCTGACCTCTGCGCCCTTCTCTTCGCTTGCACATATCGCTTTTTGCTCTTTTGATTTACTTATACCGCGATAATCCTCAGCTATAGCAGTACACCCCTGCTGCAGTAGCGCTCCAGCAGTCACGCTACAAGCTGCAGTTATTAAATACCCCAATGCATTAATCACAGGCTCACCGAGTTAACGCCTGCAATAGATACCGGGGCCTCGAAACACGCTATGGTACTGTCAGCGCTGTGCGGCACGGTCCCCCCCCCCGGCAAGGGTTGGGTCTACCACACTTGTGGAAGGTTGTGTGCTACCTTCTCCTGTGTTGATTGTCTCCGCATTAGCATTCTTCGCGGGTGGCTGGGCGTCGTCATCGGATACATCCTCAATCGTGACGACGGGTGCGCCGCTACATGAAGCTTCCGTCCCTGCCTCGCTCGCCTTCTCGACAACCTCAACAACAACAACAACTTTTTCCGCGCTAGCGGCTGTATCTGCAGCAGCGATGTTAGTATTAGCAGCTCCCACTACCGGAGTTGCAGCGTTGGTTGTAGGAGCTGTGTCAGCGGACTGACCTTCAGCAATAGCTCGTTGCTCCACACCGGAAATCCCAGACGCACCGTTTACTACAGTATTCACAACATCTTGTACGCTGCTGCCTGAAGTCAGGCCCCGTTTCTTGAAACTTTCCGATACACTATTTATGGCACTCGCTGTTCGAGGATGCTTTGTCTCTAGCTCCTCTTTGGTCATCTTACCGGTGTGGACCTGCACTAAGAGACCTAGCGATTCAAATAGGCGCTCTGCCACCTCTTCGACCATGGCTTGAACTGCAGCTTCTGTCAGCGCTGTAGCTTGCGTGGTCTTTGGTATGCGAATGCCTTTGTCTTTCAGCCTGTTCGTGACTGCTGCGGCAATGCTCCCGGTATCAATAATTTCCTTTACGGTGTTGAGTGGTGCCAGGGCACTTGCTCGTTCTTGTAATGCAAGTTCCTGCTCCCCTGCCGCTTTTTCCTTTGCTACGCTGGCTTCGGCGCTTTTCTCTTCGCCCCGCCGTTCCTCCGCTTCTGACTCTTTATGTCTTACTTTATCATCGTGCTTATCGCCCGCATTTAAAGCAACAAACATCCGCTCCAGTAGCGCTCCAGCAGCAGCGCTACTAACTATAGCTATAAATATTCCTAGTGCACCCATCCCAAGCTCCCCAATATACTTTTCGGAATAACAGCGCTGCGTGCGGGGGGGGGGGGGGGGGATCTTTACGCCAACAAGGCACACAGAGTGCCACAACTTAGTGAAAAAGTATACCCAGACCCACTGCACGCACATGCGCGCGACACTATACTATAATAAATGCGATATTCACGCAAACTGTGGGTTGAAAAGTGTGGCAGATGTTCTGATGCAAGGCCGATTTTATAACAACAATACATTGTGGATGGTATGTTAATGCACTCTGCCTCGTAGGGGTAACTACGCACGCATCTTGGTTGTTCGGGCCAGGGAAGGGGAGGTGCTTTACGCATTTTGTCGTGGTCATCACTGCTGCTATGTGGTGTGGCGCAACTTGCTTATATACGTTCGTCCATGGGAAGCGAAGGTGATGAAAATAGAAAAATCCCCGCCTCTTCGGCGTTGTCAATCTGTGCCGCATGTTATGGCCTTTGACGTGGTAGTTGGCCTTTAACACTCGGATGGTGCATCCTCAGAGTTGCCATAAGGATGCTCTGGGTTTTTGAATTTCGTGCCCACCAGGTAAATTTCGGAGGATTCGCTCCTGCTGGATTTTGGCTTAAAATACGTTACTGACGCAAAATAGTACTGCAGCGACCTGCGAAATTCTTGCTCATATTCCCCTTGCAGGATTTTGGTCACAAAGCTTCCACCTGAGCGTAAAAACTCCACTGCCAGATCTAGAGCCATTTCGCACAGATTGATGATATTCGCATGATCCACCTGCCGATGCCCGCAGGATTTTGGAGCCATGTCTGACAGCACAACATCGAACTTCCTATCCTGCAGCGCCGCACGCAGCAGCTCTGGTGAATGTTCTACATCACACTGCACAAAGTCAACATTGGGAATTCGCTCCATGGGANCCATATCTACGGCAACTACATGTGCCTTGCCACCTTCTGCAACCCGTTCAGCTGCAACCTGAGCCCAGCCTCCGGGGCATGAACCAAGGTCCAACACATACCTACCCCGCTGCAAGAGCTTAAATTTGCAGTCGATATCTATGAGCTTATACGCCGAGCGAGACCTATATCCGTGCTTTTTCGCCAACATAACGTACGGGTCGTTAATTTGCCTGCGTATCCAGCTTGTGGAAGAAATTTTCCGACCCTTTGCAGTTTTAACGTTAACTATGTCAATAACCTTGGGCTAACAAACACTGTGTACTAGATATGATAAGGAATTTACACGTTGCGGTGAAGAAATATATCGCACTTTACGCTGGTGAAGTGTTCATCCTGACGGATATGTCCTAACCAACACGAGCGTTGCAATATCTACATCCCCGTTATTGGGCATATTGACACCAACTGCAATATATTATACCCTAACCGGATCTCTCGGGGTGTGGCGCAGCCTGGTAGCGCACTTGGTTTGGGGCCAAGGGGTCGGGAGTTCGAATCTCTCCACCCCGACGCTGTACGCAGCTCTAAGGTTTTCACACTTTGGTTCATACTCTGCTGGCGGCCGGCGCTTTCAGTACGCGGTTGCGGCGCAAAACAAACAGGCACGTGTGGGTGCTTCTGTAGATTTACATTAAGAAAACAGTAGCGAGGCCCAGGAATATGAGGAACGCTATTATATCGCTCGCTGCACATACTATTATTGATGATGAAACAGCTGGGTCTGCACCAAAGAAGTGCAGCAACATGGGCACCGCCGCCCCGGAAAAGGTTGCGATGGAGAAGGTTATAATCATCGAGGCGACAAATAGTACCTCTATTGAGGTGTTATGAAACCTTATTATAATGGCAATAGAGGCTATGGCAGCCAGTATTGCCCCATTGACAAAACCCACACACAGCTCCTTGAAGAGCAACCTGCGTGAGTTTCTGTATGTCAGCTGTTTGGTCGCCAAGGCGCGTATGGTCACAGTCAGGGCTTGTAACCCCGAGTTTCCACTCATAGATGCTATCATTGGCATTATGATAGACAACGCGATAAAGCTCCTTATCGTCTCGCTGAACCAGCCTATAACTATGGAACTAGCGGATGAAGTCAATAAATTGACCAGCAACCACGGCAATC
>NZ_AFMS01000131.1 GCF_000215485.1 Anaplasma marginale str. Florida | reverse complement strand
AACACGCATGTGATGCAGCAGATCGTGCAAATCTTTCATGAAGGTGTTGAAGTGTATTCTTTTTTTCTTTTTGATTACCGAATGTTCGTAAAACAGATTCGCCAGCATAGACTTGCCCCTGCCAACATCCCCGTATATGTATACGCCCTTTTTTGCGGTAGAGCTTGGCCTACGCCAAAACTCCCACCATTTCGGCGGAGCTTGGTCGTATTGCATCAGCTCCTTGAGCACATCAACCTGGAGGTCATCTCGCGCTATCTTGCGCGCATCGACCATACTGTGATATCTAGCAAGCATAAACTTACCAAACAACCCCGCTAGATCCGGGGGATTATAATTCGCAACTGAGGCAGAGAATCTTACGCCCAGATATAGGGTGCCATAAAAACGGGATAAATTCCACTACCGCCGTACCACGCGGAAAATCAGGCCAGGTACCCTTCCCAACAGTGGCACAACTCCATCTCACACCACGAACCATATACCGCGGGCACATTACGCGCAACCCAGTTTTCCAAATTTGAAGGGAAAGAAGTTTGTTGCATAACCATCAGGCAACACAATTACCTATTTACTCAGGGATTTAGAGACTATATCTCTCATCTTGTCCCTAACATAGGCCGGATTGTAACCAGCAAAGTGACATACAGTTATGAAATCACTGTGCAAATCGTTGATCCAGTTAAAGGCCTTCATCTTTTCTATATTATTTTCCGTTCGTTTATAGTTAGATGTAATGTCTATCATGGCCTGAAGTATAACTGCACCCCAAAGTGAGCTGTAACGTTTCTGTTCGCCAACCGTTTCCTCATCCTCCAAATTGTGAAGTGGGTCAGTAGCAAGGCCGTCGTACACCCCGCAGTAGTTGTAGAAGTTTAATAGATTGGAGTCCATTTTTACCCTCTTAGATTAAGAAAGATCGATCGATTCAAAACCCAGGGAAAACAAAAAATCAAGCCGCGTCAGGGTGTCTCTCTGCTCCTTATTATGAACAAAAAAAGTAGCCTCTTTCCCAATGGCGGGGATTTTACGATATGCCTGTTATGATATAATTATATTGGATATTTCCGTACAGGCTGATCAAAAACTGTTACTCAGCTAGTATGTATTTGCTGAGAGAAAAATCTGGCGTGAAAAAGTTTGTGAGTTACTATTGTCTATAAGCTAAAAATATGGGCACTGTAGCGGCATTATCGGTGTTCGCTATACTTTACGGTGGAAAGCTTGCAGTGCGGAGGTTGCAACGCGCGGAGCATAACGGCACGTGTTTGTGCTCATATAATTTGATAATTTGCTACACCCTAAGCACTAATCGTCTGAAGCTGCTTGGTTCGCAGTTCATGCCGCAAACTCACGGCTTCTGTAGTGGATTTCTCGTGCGCGTGGTTATACATATAAGTCTTAGGCGTTCCAACAGAAAATGCAGTTTGTTTATTCAACGCTTATGACGGGCTGTGTTTCACTTTCTGATACAAGCGCAACCAGCAGATTGCTGACGAACTTGAGTTTGCGGTCATCAGTTAAGTCAATCCCGTGCTTAGCTTCAAGGTGAGATAGCACTTCGTCTACCATGTTGACCGCGTTTTTCACTATATACACCCTGGCCTCGGAAATCGCCTTCGCTTGCTGCCTTCGCAGCATAACTTGCGCTATCTCTGAAGAGTACGCAAGATGGGATATTCTCGCATCTTCCACTTCGATGCCAACAATGCCCATTCTGCTTTGCAGGATCGCACGAAGCTTTTGGGAAATCTCTGTAGAATTCTGGCGCAGCGATACGGCAGAATTGGAGTCATACGGATAGCTGCCGGCAAGCTCTCTGAGGGCAGTTTCTCCTTGCACAGAAATGAAGCTCTGGTAATTCTCTATGTTAAAGCACGCCTTGGCTGGGCATACAACTCTCCAAACCACGGCAGCTGCTATCTCTATAGGGTTCCCATCTGCATCGTTAACTTTCATCACGGAGGTGTTTGTGCTCTCGATTTTCAGAGAAACACTGCGCTTAGCGGAGAAGGGTACAGTGAAACGTAGGCCCATACCGAACGACGTGCCGATGTACTCACCAAAAAATTCCACAACTTTGGCCTCATTTGGCCCGTTTATGAAGAAGCCACTTGGCAACAGTGACCCGATTACAGTCAATATGCCCATGGCACCTAAAAACGGCAGCGAAAAATCGCTAACCAGGCAGCCAATACCGAGCCCGGCTAGGCTAATCAGCATTACGCCTATTACGCTGTATCCGTTAAAACAAAGCAGATTTTTGTTCTCAATATTGCGCACGGACGACGATGCTACACCATTACGTTTTCCCCCATCTTTTTGCATGAGACCCCCTAGTACAGTTTTGTGCAAGGACTAACGATAGCAATATAACGGCATGGACGCAAAGCCCATTTGGACAGCCAACGGGCAGCTACCCCTCTTGTTCTTCTTCGCTGAAGCCAACCTGCATTTCACTTATTGCGTTTATCATGTCTACCCTGCCCTTATCAATCGCAACGCTGAGCGGGGTTTCTCCTCGATCATTCTTGACGCTGACATCAGCACCATTTGACAGCAGGTACCTGACAGTATCTATGGCTCCATGCCTAACTGCATAAATAAGCAGGTTGTCCCCATTGTTAGCACGCATTTCTTCCATGACAAACTTTTGGTTTTTGCCCATTGCTGCTAACTCATCGACGACAGCCAAAAGCCCTGTGATGTCATTAGCTTTTGCGCAGTAGAATACGTGTGCGTAGTAATCTTCCGCGCGGTAAAATCGTGGTAGATGCATATTATCGTTATTGTATGCGTCCGTCTCTATGTACGGATGGGCTGCTCTGCGGTGCGGCCAATGCCTGGCTTTGCCGCGTGGTAGATTTGCGCTATCACCCGCAGATTCGCCACGATCACCGTCTTGTACGCGTTCCGCGTTGGTTTCAGCAACCACATCACTAGTGGTTTCGCTAACCACATCACCAGTGGTTTCGCTTCCCTGCACTGGAGGCTTTTTCTCTCCCTCATTGCGTTTTTGCGCATCATCGACGCTCACCTCTTTGTTTGAGCGTTGTTCCTTTGATTTGTCATCGCCACCTTTGCGCCACGTCATAATGCCGCTGATGCCCGACTCCACGCTAGGTATCATGGTCTCCGCGCGCTTGCTTACTTCTCCCAAAAGAAAGTCTAATGTGCCACTGGAAGAGCTGCTAGCAATGCATTCCTGGCTACAAAACACAGTGCACAAAACACCGGTCAAAAAAACCCTCCTCACACCACACATGTTTCGCTACTCTTTAGACTCCACGCATATAGGCTCTACCACCAAAGTATGATTTAATCATTAACACAAAGGTTAAGAAAGTAAAAAGACAAAACCGGTGAAAAATTCTAAGCTTGACATACAGCAGCAAAGTGCTACCGACCCGGAACGGGAATTCGTGTGGATAAGTGCATCTGCAGGTACTGGAAAAACTAAGTTACTGGTCCATAGAGTAATAAGGCTGATGGTATCTGGGCAGCGCAATATACTGTGCCTCACTTTCACAAACGCTGCTGTACATGAAATAAGAGAGAGGGTATACGGCATAGTTGCAGAGTGGCTGGCGCTACCCAAAGAAGAGCTAGTCAACAGGCTTCGGGAAGTATGCTACCAACAGATAGATCACCAACATTATGTAAGAGCACGGCGGCTTTTCTTTGACGTCCCATCCATTTTAAAAATACAAACGGTGCACAGCTTTTGTCACTCTCTAGTGGCATCATTCCCCGCGGAAACAGGTGTCTCGGCAGACTTTGAAATGCGCGAACTGTCGTGGTCTTACCCAAAAATCTTTGCACAGCTGCTACGAGAGGATAGGAGCATTGACCGTGACTTGTCAGAAATTTCGGTGGAGCTCGCAGAAGATACTCTGTACAACCTTGTGTATCAAATCATCAACAAGCAACACAAGATTGTCCCCATTGAGCCGCCACAAACCGCAGTTGCTGACCCACACACAATTATGTGCCCAGTGCAGTTGATAGACGCCTTGAAGTGTGGCAGCACAAGAGACCAAAAAATCGGCAAAAGGCTGAGCACTTGGAATACTTCCACCAGGAGGTCTCCGGAAGAGGTCGCGGAGTATTTGTCGATTTTCATCAACTTACAATCCCTGGCAAAAAATCCATCTCTAGCATAGTGACAAAAGGCATCTTGGAACAATTTCCCGACATTGTCCGGGTAATTGAGTGCGAACAGGAGGCGCTGCTGGAATTTGCCGAAAAATTTTACACAGAACGGATAACAAAGCGTACGTTCCACCTGGTGCGGATTGCACAAAAATGCGCGGCGTTGTATGAACAGGACAAGAAATGCTCAAAATACCTGGATTACAACGATGTAATTGGGCTTACGCTTGATCTCATGCTACATCCAGACTGCAAAGACTGGGTGCTCTTCCGCCTAGACAGCGAAATAGACCATATACTGGTGGATGAATCTCAGGACAACAGCCTCGAGCAGTGGAACATAGTAGCCGCCCTGTGCAGCGAGTTCTTCTCTGGGCTTGGTAGCAGCAATAATAAGCGAACTCTGTTCGTTGTGGGGGATGTTAAACAATCTATATACGGGTTTCAAAACGCCCGACCAGATTATTTTCACCGCATGCACCAGTATTTTGTCGCCCAAAGCAGCGACGCGCTCACCATACAACTTCAGACGTCATTCCGGTCAGCCAAGCCTATTTTGCACCTTGTGGACCGGGTTTTCAACGCTTTTAGAGAGCAAGTTTCTTTCCAGTCACAAGAAATAAAGCATGAAGCATATCGCGCGTCAGACTATGGGTACGTTGAAGTGTGGCCATTGATAAACACTGAAAAGCGTAGAAAACTTTACGCCTGGGACGAGCTAGAGGTGGAAACCGGCACACCACATGCCACTGACCACTTGCTGCTTGCACAAACAATGGCGAGGTCCATCGGTACGTGGATTCAAAGCGGCAGGATACTAGCTGCTAAAAATCGCCCAGTACGCGCAGGGGACATACTAATACTGGTGCGACGCAGAACCATTTTAGTTGATTACATAATCGCGGAGTTGAGGCAGGCCGGAGTTCCAGTATCCGGCAGGGATAGGTTCAACATGATGGACTACGTCGCAATTCAGGACTTGGTAAACCTGGGAGAATTCTTGTTGCTACCCGAAAACGACATGGCTCTCGCGGCGTTGCTTAAGTCCCCAATCTTTGAACTGACAGACTGCGATCTATTAAACTTAACGCATAGCCGCGCCGATGCCGTTTCGTTGTGGGGCAAACTACAGGCATTTGCACAGTTCGGCAAAATCGCAGACTATCTAGTATCACTAATCAATGCTTCCAAAACACGTACTCCGCTGGATTTATACTGCCTTATCCTATCAGAGCACAGAGAAAAGCTATTGCAACACCCCGGCCAGGCATCAGCAGAGATCGTGGACGAATTTATGAACTCACTAACCAAGTTTGGGCTCAACAACGTGAACACTTTGGAATCTTTCATTCACTGGATAAAGAGCACAAACCCTGAAGTGAAGATTGATATAAACACCTCAGAGGACGTCGCAAGAGTTATGACTGTGCACAACGCGAAAGGCATGCAATCACCCATTGTGTTTTTACCAGATACAACGAATGTCCCCAGGTGCGAGCTTCAACTCATTTTCGACGCCGAAAATACACCTATATGGTGTGCTGGCGACACAAACGCGCGTTGCAGGGACCTAAAAACGCTGAAAAGGCAGGAAGAATACAACGAATATCTCAGGCTATTGTACGTTGCCATGACCAGGGCGGAAGATGAGCTGTACGTGGCTGGAGTGGGTCCCCCACGCGAGCAGTCCTGGTACAGTATCATTACCGGCGCAGGAGAGGGCGTATTCGCAAAAAAATCAGTAGTCCTGTCTCCAATGTTCCAAGACAAGGTAGATGCACTCTACATAGAAAGCTCCGAAGAACCGGCTTAGTGCGGTAGACCACTCAAGTTCTAGTCAGCACATTTATTCATAGCAAACTTATGGAGCGAGCTCGTAACCTGTTGGTGGCGTACGAAGCTGCTAACGCGCTCAGCGGCTGAGGAACTTGTGCATGGCGCTTTAGACCAGCCGCCAACGGGGCCACAATGCACCGGCGCAACACGCATCACCGCCACACATGGGGCGCTGCTACGCACCCGGGAAACTACCGTACCTTCAAGTTGGAAACACCAGCTTACTGCGACCAGCCGCCCGGGCCTTGGCCAATAACCAGCAAGTGTGCGCACAGCCAATGTTCACACCCAAACGGTCGCATTACATGGTAATGACGCCTAAACCCGACAACTTCCGGTCCTCAAGGTCTTTGTGAGCCTTGGCAATGTCTTTAAACTTGTAAGTCTTGTTAATCTCCGCCCTAATATGCCCCCTCCTGAGCATTTCAAATATCTCCATGGCGGTGAGCCCAAGTTCCAACCTGGAGCGCTTATAGTGCTGAATCGCCGGAGAAGTTATAAACCACGATCTGGCACTCAGCATCGACATACTGACACTGGGCATGCGGCCGGAAATGCTTCCGTAAGATATGTACAGCCCGAAGTGCCCCAATACGCCGAACGACATCTTGCTCACCGCTGCACCTATCGGGTCATACACAACATTCACGCCCCGGTCACCAGTGATCGTCATCACCTCTTTGGTGATGTCATCATCCTTTAGGTTCACAACGTAAGCACAGCCCACCTCTTTCGCCACACCGAGACGTGCACCTGACTCTACAACTCCTATAACCTTGCCGCCTTTGTACCTAGCCCACTGACAGAGAATTTGCCCAACGCCTCCAGACACTCCGTGCACCAGGGCAAATGTTCCCGGACGGATATCATATATTCTGTGAGTAAGATAGTGCGCAGCCATTGCCTTAAGCATGACGGCAGCGGCAACCTCGTCGCTGATGTCATCAGCTATCTTGAACAGGTACTTTTGGTTTATCAATCTGGTCTCAGAGTATGCACCACCGGGTGCAGTGCAGTACCCTACCCTATCTCCAACATTTAGCGCCTCAACACCCGGCCCCAGTTGCCTCACAACACCAACGGCCTCCACACCCAAAACCGCGGGGAAGGACGGCACTTTCCTTGTTCCAGTACGATACTCCACATCGTAGCGATTCAGGCCTATCGCCGTATGTTCAATTAAAACCTCGCCCTTGCCAGGCTCACCAACATCTACGTCAACATACTTGAGGACGCCCGCATCACCATTTCTGTCGATAACAACAGCTTTTGACATACGCTCCACTCCATCTCACCGTACCATATTACATACAACCATTAACAAAAGAAAAAGATCTCGCATCGGTCATACATCCACACCTATTTAATTCACTTTGTTCCATAAAAGACCTAGTCCTGCTCCGGGACCAGTGACCCAGCTTCCATGCGTACACGGCCGTTATTTTGAGACCCAGCTCCCATGGCAGCCTTAGCACCAGGACTACCGCCACTAATAGGATCGTCGATTTTAGCTCCGTCTGTACTAGCGCCATTTGAAATACGCACCTTTGATGCCGTATCCGGTATACCACTTGTTGCGGACTTCTTGATACGACTGCGAGTTTTCCTTTTGTGCGACTTTTCTTGTACCTTAGAGACACTTTCAGCGCTGCTGCGTTCAGCGGCATTTTTCGTATTACTACGCAGCACACCCGGAGAGCCTGCGTGTGCGTCGGTCGCCGGACTATCAGCCTTTTCACGTGCCACTTGTTCGCGGTCTTGCTCGGGCACAGAATCTTGCTGTGTGACGCCTTCACTCTTGGCCACACTTGCAACCGAGGAGGTGCCGCCCCCTTTTTCTATTGGGCCTCCAGCAGGATGATCTGGACTGCCACCAGATTGCAAGTTTCCAATCGGAGTATTATGGCCGTGTGTAGCGCGGCCTCCCCCCACAGCGTTCTGAGAATCTGCAGCACCCGCAGCGGCACCGCCAACATTGCCGGACGACGCTTCTATTCTAGAAGGCCCTGGACCACTGGTAGGACGCACTCCTGCACCCTCCTGACTACCCGATTCCTTGCTGGTAGGAGGCTTGTTGGTAGTGAACCTACTGAGTATCTCGTCTCTCTCGCCCATAGCGGCCATCATGCCGTCATCCATAACGATTATCTGCTCCACAGCGCCGAGCAACTGCATTTTATGTGTCACAACAAACGTTGTAATGCCCTGCTGTTTCGCATAGGCGAGCGCACGTACCAAGTTTGCTTCTGCCCTTCCGTCCAAATTTGCATTGGGTTCATCCAAAACCAAGAGCCTCACGTCGCCGTAGAACGCCCTGGCTAGCCCCAGCATTTGTTTTTGCCCCCCCGATAGGACCACTCCACTGCCACCTATCACGGTGTCATACCCGCTGGGGAGGTGCAATATCATTTCATGAATTCCAGCAATTTTAGCGGCTTTAATTACCTTCTCTGGGTCAGGATCTGGTGCCATCCTTGCAATGTTGGTTTTAACGGAGGCCTGAAAGAGCTCAATATCTTGAGGTAAATACCCAACATGGCAGCCAAAATCTTCCCTATTCCACGTGTACACATCCGCACCGTCAAGCCTGACAACTCCAGACAGTGGCTTCCATACCCCAACCAAAAGCTTGGCCAGGGTTGACTTCCCTGAGGCACTGGGCCCGATGATCCCAACAACGCTACCAGGCTCCACACCGAAAGACACCCCTTTAATTGTAGGCTTACTTCCCCCATACGGCGTGAAAAACACCCTGTCCATAGTGACGCCCCCCCTAGGCTTGGGCAGCGCCATGGCCTGCTCCCTTTTAGGAAATGCGAGCAGCAGGGCCTGTAACCTTCTGTAGGAGATTCTTGCCGAAAGTAGCATCTTCCAGGTGTTAATCGCAGCCTCAAACGGGGCTAAAGCTCTACCCATAAGAATGGAGGCAGCAATTATGCCGCCGGCAGTTTTATGCCCATGTATGGCTAGCCACGCTCCCACACCGATTACAGAAATTTGCAGAACAGAGCGAACAAACTTCGTAACACCCATAATGACGTTAGACCTGCCCTGAGCTTTTATCTGCAACTTCCTGTTGTGGGTATTTCTATCGGACCACTCGGCAACTATGTGCCTCACCATCCCCATGGCCTCTACCACTTCGGCGTTCCGACTTGCAACATCTATATAGTTGATATTGCGCACGTTTTCCTCGTTAGACTCCTGCATAACCCGCTTGGTCGCCAGCTCATTCCAGATCGCCATCAATACCAGCAGCACTATGCCAACTATGGCTATATACCCTGTGACTGGGTGTATCATGAATATTGCAGCAAGATACACTACCGCCCACGGCATATCGAATAGGGATAGCACGCCAAACCCCGTAATGAAGCCTTTGACCACCCCAAGGTCACGTATTGCTTCACCGCTTGAAGTTGAAGCCTTCACTGAGGTCAAGCTGATGGATCTGGCAATCAGATCGGGCGTGGCTTCTCTATCTATCCAATCCGCAACCTTAGCCATGGTCAAGGATCGGCAAACATCCAACATCGAAGAGCAGACCAACGCGCCTACAGTTACTATGCTTAGCATAAGGAGAGTGGAAGAGCTCCCACTGGAGAGCACCCTATCCAAAACCTGTGAGGTATACAGCGGCAAAAACAGGACCAGGACGTTTATTGCGGAACTGAACCAGAACACAAACCAAAACACGCCCTTGCACTTTTCCAGCGTTTGATAAAGGACGCTTTTTTTCAGCTCCTTCATCGCGGAAAAGCCGAACTTTACACCTTCCACTACATACCCCAAATACCACGGATCTCACGCACTCACAGAGTGGCGCCAGTCGTTAAGCCTCGATATTACTATAAAAGTCTACTTATCATAAAGTAAATTAGTGTTGTACAACCCTAAATCAGGCCTTAGAATACCACTTGGGGTTTGTTCTACTGTTTGTAAAAATGCTACCCGTCGTTGTGTTATCACTGCTTACTGTACTCTCGTTGGTAGCAGGTGTCGTGCTAGCGTCTGTGGGCGGGAGCTTTTACGTAAAGTATAGGAACAAGCTCATGCTTGCAAGAGTGGCGCTGCAGGCAGCTTGCGTCATTTCCGCCGCGTTGCTCCTCAGGTAATGGGTCAAGTGTGGATCCTCTGCGTACTAAAATCATGGGAGTGCTGAATGTAACCCCAGATTCGTTTTCTGATGGAGGTAAGTTCTTCAATAGCGAAAGCGCGGTCGGCCACGCTGCAAGGTTAATAGCAGATGGGGCGGCAGTTATAGATGTAGGTGGGGAGTCAAGCGCACCCGGTGCCACGGCCATCTCTCAGGAGGAAGAGTGGAATAGGCTGAGTGGGGTTTTGCCCCAAGTTGTGAATATGGCACACAGCTCGGGGGTTGAGGTTAGTGTTGATACCAGAAACGCACGCACCGCTGCAGGGGCTTTAGCTCTCGGAGTGGATTACGTAAATGATGTGGGCGGGCTCATGGACCCGGAAATGCTGTCGACAGTGGCGCATAGCAGTGCAAAGATAATCATCATGCACAATTTTGGTATACCTGTATCCATTGCGAGGCCAAAATTGGATATGCCAGAACAATTGGTGGAGGAGATTATCGAATGGTTTCACGCCAAGGTAAGCGCGTTAGTCTCTGCCGGCGTGGATAAGCAGCGCATCATCTTAGACCCTGGTATAGGCTTTGGAAAGTCGCATAAGTGCTCATGGTATATCATAAAAAATGTATCGCACTTTAAAGTGTTGGGTTTTCCAATATGTATCGGGCACTCACGCAAGTCTATGTTCTCCGCAATTTCGGCTGAGCCAGAATCGCGTGATTTTCCCACGGCGGTCGTATCAGCATTTCTGCTGAACCAGGGAGTAGAGTTTATAAGAGTCCATAACGTGTCCCTTTGCAAAACTGCGCTCACAGTCGCAGGCATGCTGATGTAGCTTTTGCGCCCATCCCACAGGAGAAGGCTTCGCCCCAATATGTGTCAGGTAAGGTGGTCCCATGTGCGCCAGAAGCCGTAGCACGCCATTGTGTGCAGATCGCGCGGTGATGGCGGCACAACCGCTGGTGCAGTTACAGACGTCCTGCACAAATTACCAACAGACTTGCGCATCTGGAAATAACTGCGAACCATAAGCTTGCGCAGACTCGCGGGCAACGCTTGGGGAGCCTTGTGTATGTGCGTAATACCCAAGAATTCGCTTCTAGCTACTTCACACGTGCACCTACCAAACCTGCACACACCCAGATACAGGGCGCGCCACGGAACCAACACCAAAAGCGCAGCCAATGCGCAGGAAAAGTTACGCCTTGCAATCATGCGTTGTGCTGCAGTCCCGCTTTGCTTTTTGCCCGCATTAGTAGTAACATGCTGCGAGCTTATTTCCGGGAAATGTGAATGCCAAAGCGCGAAGATATAGAAACCATAATCATTTTGGGCGCAGGACCTATTGTAATAGGCCAGGCATGCGAGTTCGACTACTCTGGCACTCAGGCCTGCAAGGTTCTGAAAAGCGAGGGTTACAGGATAGTTTTAGTGAACTCCAACCCTGCAACAATTATGACCGACCCAGGCCTGGCAGATGCAACATATATAGAGCCGATAACTGCAGAAATTATTGAGAGAATCATCCTGAAAGAAAAGCCCAACGCAATACTGCCGACGGTCGGGGGGCAGACTGCACTTAACGTCGCCATGGAGCTTGTAGATCGTGGGGTACTATCTCGCAACGGCGTGGAAATGATAGGCGCAAACCAGGATGCAATCCGAAAAGCGGAGGATAGAAGCCTATTTCGCAAAGCAGTTGAAAGAGTTGGGGCCAAGTGTCCAAAGAGTACAATTTTAAAGGCTTCAGACCATATAGCCCAGGCGATGGAGTATGTGGGGTTGCCAGCCGTCATAAGGCCCTCTTTCACCCTTGGGGGAATAGGCGGCGGCATAGCGCGCACTGAAGAGGAATTTTGCGAGGCAGTCCAACGAGGGTTTGCGATGTCACCAATTTCCGAGGTTCAGGTTGACGAGTCAATAATAGGGTGGAAAGAATTTGAGATGGAAGTTATGCGCGACTGTCGCGACAATTGCATAGTCGTGTGCTCCATAGAGAACATTGACCCTATGGGCGTACATACGGGAGATAGCATAACAGTTGCACCGGCAATTACGTTACGCGATGAGGAGTATCAGCGCATGCGTAATGTCTCTTTCGACATATTGCGGGAGATAGGAGTGGAAACCGGCGGGTCCAACGTCCAGTTTGCGGTCAACCCCGAATGCGAGGGGGAGATGGTAGTCATCGAAATGAACCCCAGAGTCTCCAGATCATCTGCTCTCGCATCAAAAGCTACAGGGTTTCCCATAGCTAAAGTCGCGGCAAAATTGGCCGTAGGCTACACCTTAGACGAGATAGCGAATGACTGCGCAGTTTCAATTCCGGCATCATTCGAACCAGTGATGGATTACGTGGTGGTAAAGGTCCCCAGGTTTGACTTTGCAAAATTCCGGGTTCCCACGCAGGAGTTATCCACATCTATGAAGTCAGTGGGAGAGGCCATGGCGATAGGTCGGTCGTTTACTGAGGCCCTACAAAAGGCAATGTGCTCCTTGGAAGCGGGGTACAACGGATTGAACGAATTTTTTCCTCCGGGCACACATCTGGAGCAGGTATATGCGGCCTTGGCGGAACCATCACCCAGCAGGATTCTCATGATTGCAGACGCACTGAGAATGGGAATTGGCATAGACAAGATAAACGAGCTCACAAAGTATGACCCGTGGTTTCTCAAGCAGATAGAAATCATAGTAGCTTACGAGCAAGAGGTCAGAAACAATGGGCTACCGCAAACAAAGGCTGAGCTGCTGCAGCTCAAGAAAATTGGGTTTTCGGACGCAAGGCTAGCAGAACTTGGCGGTAGGGATGTCGCTTATGTAGAAAACCTGCGAGACACCCTGTCAGTGAAACCGGTGTATAAGAGGATTGACACGTGCGCCGGAGAGTTCAGAACCAACACGGCTTACATGTACGGGTGTTACGAGGGAGATGCGTTCGGTGAGCCTGAGTGCGAGTCGCTGGTCACAAATAAAGACAAGGTCATAATACTGGGAAGCGGGCCCAACAGGGTTGGACAAGGAATAGAGTTCGACTACACATGCGTACACGCCGCGCACATGATAAAGCAGATGGGGCTAGAAGCCATAATCATCAATTGTAATCCTGAGACTGTATCTACCGATTATGACACATCTGACCGGCTGTACTTCTCCCCACTAACGCGGGAATGCGTCCTAGACATCATAAGCAAGGAGTCCGAAGGGCAGGCTACGGTGAAAGTCATCGTCCAATTGGGTGGCCAAACTCCATTGAAGCTCGCGAAGGTGCTACAAGAGAAGGGCATAAACATCGTTGGAACGGGCTTTGACTCGATCGACCTAGCGGAAGACAGGCAGAAATTCAATGGGCTACTTACAAAACTTGGGATAAAGCAGCCGCACAGCGAAACCTGCAATTCCGCAGACGAGGTGTTAGAGAAGGCACAACGCGTGGGGTTCCCAGTTTTGCTACGCCCTTCATACGTGCTGGGGGGGCAGTTTATGTCGGTAGTACGCACCGAGCAGGCCCTCGCCACATATTTACGTGAGCACGACAAGATATTCGATTCCGGCTCACTGCTTATAGACAAGTTTTTGACCGACGCCGCAGAGGTTGATGTGGATGCAATCTGTGACGGCAACCAAGTCTACATAGCTGGAATCATGGAGCACATCGAGGAAGCAGGCATCCATTCGGGAGATTCCGCATGCTCGCTACCACCATATACCCTCGGGGAAAATACGATAGCCTTGGTATCGCAATACACCAGGCAGGTGGCGCTGGCTCTTAATGTCAGGGGCTTGCTGAATATCCAATATGCCATCCAGGACGGGGAAGTATATCTGCTGGAAGCAAACCCTAGAGCGAGTAGAACCGTGCCGTTTGTCGCAAAAGCCACCGGTGTTCCCGTAGCCAAACTTGCGACTGCAGTAATGCTCGGTGGAAGGATATCTATAAGCAGTGACGCACCAGCGGTAATGTCGTATACGGCAGTCAAGGAGGCTGTGTTTTCATTTTCGAGGTTTGCAAGCGCGGATCCACGGCTGGGCCCAGAAATGAAATCTACCGGCGAGGTCATGGGTATAGACCAGTCCTTTGGCATGGCCTTTGTAAAATCACAAATCGCGGCCGGATACGCACTACCAACGTCGGGCAAGGTGTTTCTATCGGTAAAGGATAGCGATAAGCCGGCAGCGGCGGATTTGGCGCGGTCATTTGTGGACTTGGGGTTTGAGCTTTTTTCAACCACCGGCACCGCTCAGTATTTGGATACGTTGGGCATTCGCACCACGCGCATCAATAAAGTCCGCGAAGGAAGGCCGCACATAGTGGATATGCTAAACAACGATGAGATAGTGCTAGTAATTAACACGTCCGCGGGAATAAAAGCAGTCTCGGACAGCGCGGATATCAGGAGAACCGCAATCATGCGCAGAATACCCCACAGCACAACGCTTTCCGGTGCCAAGGCCATAGTGCTCGCGCTCAGGAACCTAAAATCTGGAGGTGGCCCAGAGGTGGCACCCATACAGGAGTATCACGACAAAAATTCCGGAACATTATCGGAATGTTCAGTGCAGTGGGACCCTGGGAAAGAGGAAGCGACAGCCACGTGATAACCTCCAGATAAAATTTGCCGGCACCCTACTCGAGATTTGCACCTGTGATGACCATCAGCCAATACTGGCATCGCTCTCCAACCTAGCCATAGCGGCCAGAAACAAAGCACACCAGAATATCTCAACCAAAGCCGACCTTACCTCTACGAGGAT
>NZ_AFMS01000132.1 GCF_000215485.1 Anaplasma marginale str. Florida | reverse complement strand
TGTGCCTTGTTCCTGTGTAGTGCCGTCTTGCTGTTTCTGCCCCGTAGATTGCGATGAAGCACCGTGTGCTTGTTGTTGAGCATCGCTTGCCACGCCGCTTTCTGCCGCCTCTGCCGCTCGTTGATCCGCAGCTCTTCCTGTTTTTTCCTGATCGCTTGCTGCTGTTATGCTACCAAGAGCACTCAGAAGCCGCTTTGCCGCATCTGCCAGTGTTTCTGAGCCTGCTACTTCCGCAGCGGCTTTGAGGGGCTGTTGCTTTCCATCCTTACACTGTTCCAGCTGCTGCGCTGCTGAAGAGAACATACCTACCAGCCCTGATAGACTATCAACACCAAGAGCGTCTATGGCACTCTCTAGGGCTTCCTCAATATTGTATTGCGTCCTATCGTATCCACGTTCCTGCTCCTCTCTTTCATCAAGTGCGGCGTCTGTATGCAGAGCTCTCTGCACATCCTGAGCTGCAGTGCCAGCTGCAGCTGGGGTAGGTGAACCGGAACCGCCTATCTTCGGATATAATGTTACAGGCCGTGTGTACGCCGTATCTTCTGTGTCTGTGGTAAGAATGCCGAAAATAGACGCATATGGCGGAGGTGTACTGTCAGCACTTGTATCCGGATGCGGTGCTGTGGGTGCAGTAGCATTATTCAATGGGTGAGTTGTAGGGTGTCCATGACCATCAGGGCATACCGCTGCATTGCCAGGAGTGTCAAGGCCGGGGGCGCTAGGTTGCTGAATATCTTGTGCATGTGCACCATACGCACTTGCCGCCTTCGCGTCGGGGCCGTAGGCCCCAGGCACGCCGCTGCCACCCTGCGATGGACTGCCGGTGCTACCGGGACCCGAAGGCCCAGTACCCCTGTTTTTGTTATCATCATTTGCTGCACCGCCTGCTGCGGCAGCAGGAATCCTGCCTGCGATGCTACCAGCTTTGGGTGCAGGGGTTCGTACATTGCGTCTTGCACGACTGGTACGCCCTAAAGGATCTACTTTAACTGTGCTGTAGCTACGAGCTCCTCCCTCGCTGTTGACCTGTGTGGCCATCTTGCTAGCTAACTTGCCGCCCGCTATGTGGCCTGATGGTGGAGCTAGCTCGTGAGCAAGTTTACCCTCTGCGTTTTTAATAGACATCTGTGCGCCATTGTCCAGGCCAAACGCCACGACATCTTTGAAATCCAGCTCCGCAGCAACATGCATCAGGGTGTTGCCGCTTGAATCATGTGTGCTCAACATCTGTGCAAGCTCAACTGGAGCTAAAATTTGCTGGCAGCTCTTCAGCATTCTCATAATGTCACTTTCACCCACGCCGCTCTTCATGGCAACGTGTAGCGCCGAAGACCCATCAACGCTGGAGCGCTCCAGTGCACTGAGCTTGTTGCTCCTCAATATGCTCTCAAATGCGGGTATACTCCTGTACGCAGCTGCCATGTGCAGTGGAGTATGGCCCTGAGCATTGCGCTGGCGAGCAGAGGCACCACGGGCGCAAAGCAGGTCCACAAACTCTTGAGCGCATTTCTGCTTTTCAGGGAATTTTAACAGTTCAACTGCGGCATGCAGCGCAGTATTTCCGGAGCTATCGCGGCAATTTACGTCAGCCCCATTTCTAATCAGGAACCGAACCAAGATCGTATTTGGCTGCGCGTGTTTTATTGCGAAGATCAATGGTGTATCGTCATCCCCGAGTGCGGTTTGTTCCACTTCATAGCCACGAATCTCAGCGCCGTTTTGCAGGAGAAGTTTTATGCCACGCTCGATTGCGATGCCCTCGTTGAAAATCTTGAGGACCATATCTGTAAGTCCTGTGAACAGCGCCATGAGCTGAGCATAGGCACGTTCAAACCAGTTGTAGCCGGCGATATTTCCCCGATTGTTTGTAAAACAGTTCCCCTGAATTGCAGAGGACAAGGCACACTGGCTGTCAATCCCCTCGAGTCTTGCGCCCTGGGTCTCGACCAATTTGCTTACTATATTAATATGCCCGTTCCTCAGCAGCTCACCGCAGATGCTAACAAGTTCCCTTTGGCGTCTCTAAGCTCGCGGTTGACATCAATCCCACCGTGCCCTTGTGTACAGTCAGTCACATATCGCAGTACACGATAATTCCCGGAGCGCGCAGCATGGAGTGCCACATCTTCCAAGGAGGGCTCTTGGGGAATCAATCGCTTGATAACTTCAAGGGTAGCGTCATCGTCGCTCCTGGTTTGTAGCACGTGAACTGCAGGAGTACATTGGCCCTCAGATACAGGGAATTTTGCATCTCCTTTTGCGTTCTTCCTGTTCAGTAACAGCGCTTCCAAGACCTTAACATCGCCTCTTTCCGCTGCAATGTGTATCACAGACCTGCCATCTGTGCATCGGCTATCTACGTCTACTTTATCGCTCTTTATCAGGTCTGTTATATACTCTACGCTGTTGCCTTCCAGGTACATCTCACATAGTGGGACCATACCATTCAGGCCCGGAGTGTTTATCCACTGTGCGATTTCGGGAACGTCCAGACACAGCTTTATTTTCCCCTGCCGTCTGGTGCGATCTGCTTTATCCTGCATTACGAGGCTTAGCAGGTTTGCACCGTCTTGTGTATGCTTATCGAAAGCCTGAGTGTTTGTATTGTGAAGTATTTTCGCAAAAAGGTCCGCGCTAACGTACCCAGCTGCGTTGTGGATGGGTGCCCTGCCTTGTTCATCTTGGATTGAGAATCCGGCTTGGCAGTGTTGCGCATAAATCTTAACTGCTTCCTCCAGCAGTGGTCTGCACTTACCTTTTGTTGCACAGTTCAGAATTGTATTGCCGGCGCCACCCATGTGCTGCAGGACGTTGCTGACACCGGTGTTCCCACCGCTCATCCGTGCCTGCGCGATGGTTTCTTGGAGTATTTTAATACCAGAGTTTTGCAGTCCACGTGTGGCCGCATAGTGCGCTGGCAGGTAACCACTCAGGTCCTCAGAGCATAACAGCGCCTTGTAGTGTTTTGCAATGTCTTTCGATGCTGCAACTTGTGCTTTCACATGCTCCAGAACGTGTGACGTGAATTCATCGCCTTGGTTCCGTGCCGCTCGGTGTAGAAATGTTCGCAATTCTAAATCAAGCAGGCTGCAGTCGCTGAGCTCAACGAACTTCTTTACATTTTCTAGATTCTCACAGGCAATCGCAGAATGCAGAGGTGCCTCACCTTGACGATTGAGCGCTCTTGCAGTGGGGTGCCCGTACCCAAGATGTTCCAGAATCAGCTGCAACCTGGCCGCGGACTGATCGTCCAGCGCGGTTGCCGCGTCATGCAGGGGCGTATTTGCCTGAATGTCAACGGCTGATATGCTGTATCCATGATCCAGCAAGTAGCTAACGTATTTGGGATCTCCCGCGGAGCACGCATGGTGCAGTATTGTCTTTAGGTCCGATTCGAGTAGCCAAGTATCCTCGTACCCCGTAGGCACGTTCTCAAGTTGCGCTACAAACTCCGCGTACTCGTCGCGCTGCATATTGCCCCACGCATAGGTCAGGGTACGCCTAGCTTCCTCTCGTGGCTGCAGTGGCGGTACTGGCGGCACGCCTGGCGGTGGCGTCGGTGTCGGTGTTGGCGTAGTGGGTACAGCACTCTCCGGTACTGCTGCTCCGGGCACAGAAGCCTCGTTGTTCAAACCTTTGTGTGCAGTATCAGTGGAACCGAGCTCCCCCTCTTTGTGTTCAGAAGTCTTCGGTCCAGATGATCGAGATCCAGGAGAAGCCATGAGAGATTCTTCAGACATAGTTAACGTACCGCAATTGCGCCTGGCGCCGAATACGTTTACTAAAACGTTGGCTTCAAGCTATTGTTGCATGTGTCACAATCACGCTCAGCAAGCGAGTTGCACTGCGTATAATATCGTTAAAGTATTAATTATCCGCTAAAATGCGTCAAAGACACCACCCTACGCATAAATGGTGTGTACACTGTATGCCGGTAGGGTGCGTGTACGCGCGTGTGATTACTTAACTTACTGAGGGCTGGAGTTGCAGGCATACGCGCACTATTTCTGCATTGCAGTGCCTACAACCCACATCCTAGAAATCTGATTTCCCACTCAAGCTTTATGCCAAACATGCTATGTACCCTGCAGCGGATTTCATTTCCTAGATCTTCAAGATCTTTTGCAGTTGCCCCGCCGCAGTTCAGTAAAAAATTGCAGTGCTTCTCGGAGACCTGCGCCCCTCCAATTTGGAGCCCTCTGCATCCCGCCTTGTCTATCAACTCCCACGCCTGATGCCCTTCAGGGTTTTTAAAGGTGGATCCGCCAGTTCTTCCCCTCACAGGTTGTGAATCGTTGCGTCGTGCAATAAACTCGCGCATTGTGCCCTTAATAGCGTCACGGTCACCGCAAGCCCCAACAAAAGTTGCATCAACGAAAATCCATTTGCCCACCAGCCCGTGCTCTCGGTATGAATATCGCATATCATCATTGGAAAGCGTGCAAATTTCCCCGTGCTCATTTACTGCCCGGACTGAACGTAGCACTGAAGCGACGTCGCCGCCGTACGCACCCGCGTTCATTTCAATTGCTCCGCCGACAGTGCCGGGTATGCCTACAAAAAACTCGAGTCCCGAGATTCCACTCTCTTGGGCCGCCACAGCAAGGTTGCTCAGGAGTGTGGCGCATCCAGCAGTTATGATGTTACCATTGCAGTTGATGTACGAAAACTCCCTTCCAAGCTTGACAACCACCCCCTTTACTATGCCGTCTCTCACGATAAGGTTTGATGCAACGCCCACCACGGATATTGGTAGGTTTGTATCTCGTACAAACGCGGCCAGGTCCTCTACACTTGAGGGTTTGAACACAACTTCTGCTACGCCCCCAACATTGAACCACGTTGCATTGTGCATTTTAACGCCCCTGCGATACGTTCCCTGCACCTTGGGCAAGTTATACGCCACGAAGCCGTAACTCATCTTTGAGCATCACCCCCATTTCAAAGCCCACACTTTCTGCATCACGTTCAGGAAAAGTGCGTTCTGCGGATACCATGGTACGAGAGTCATGCGCTAGCATGCACTTCATCGACATCAGGCCACTGTCCACATACCTAGCCATTGCAGCTAAAGGTGTGTGGCAGGAGCCGTTCACAGCCTTCATGAAGCTTCGCTCAGCCAGCACGGCCGTGAATGACTCATGGTCGTTCAACTTTGCGAGCATACGCACTATTCCTTCGTCGCTTTTTCTACACTGAACGCATATTGCCCCCTGGCCTACGGCCCCCAACATCACGTCTGGATGTAATACCTCGGTGATCTTAGCACGTGCAGATATCCTGTCCACCCCAGCCTCAGCCAGCACTATACCGTCGCACTCGCCAGATTGTACCTTAGCGATTCTGGTGTCAACATTGCCCCGCATGGGGGTTATTTCCAGGTCTGGTCTGAAAGCGAGAAGCTGCACCTTTCTTCTGATCGATGAGGTGCCGATTTTTGCTCCGGCGGGTAAGGAGTTTAGGCTTTTGTACTTTACAGATATAAAAACGTCCATGGGAGATCTTCTTTTGAGTACGCACGGCATGTCTAAGTTTTCGGAATAAAAGCCCGGAACATCCTTGGCCGAGTGTACGGCAATGTCTATCTTATTGGCCAACAGGGCCTCTTCTATCTCTTTGATGAACAGGCCCTTGCCGCCAATGTCACACAGTGGCCTGTCAACCTTTACATCCCCAGACGTTTTTATCTTGGTAACATCCACTCGGACCTCAGGAAAGTGGGCTGCAATTGCGGCTTTGACCTCCTCTGCTTGTATTAGTGCCAGCGTGCTTCCTCTTGTTCCCAGCCTGACCACAGGAGCATACATACACCCTCACCACTACAACGGAAGTACTCATCGAGACCCAGAGTTAGCATATATTTGCCAGTTACTCCACATGGCGTCAAACATGAATCGCAGTGATGGTAGACAACCTCGCCTTGACCTGATAACTCTTCCACCTAGCCATGATAAAATTGTGATATCAGCATACAACGCTCTCTTTGAGCAAGTCACCCGCTAGGAATAGTGACCCGCACACCAAAATTGTGGGCTCTGGGCCAGAATCCCCAATGCTGAGAATTTTCCTGATGGAAGACTGTATATCACTTTCTGCCGAGGAGGGAATGCCAAGCTCTGCGGCGTCCTGCGCGAGCTCTTCCGCGAGTTGAGCTCTTGGCTCAGACTTTACGCAGACTGCACACAGAAATTTTATATGCTTCTTGAGGCAGGATAAGAACGTTTTGGAATCTTTGCCTCTAGTCATGCCCACTATGAGGTATAAACCACCACTTGTGCTCTGTTCGATCCAATCGCTGAGGACCTGCGCCCCCGCTGGATTGTGTGCCCCATCCAAAAACAGCCTCCAGCCCTTGGGTAAAAGTTTGGGTATGAACCCGCTAGTTATTCTCTCGAGCCTTGCGGGCCACCTGGTGTTGGTGAGCCCACCGACTATGTCTTCATAATCAATTTTGTAGCCAAATTTTCCAGATAGAATACTACATGCGGCTATGGCGTTGCCGGCATTAATCACCTGATGGTCACCGGGCAGTGATGGGAGGGGGAACTCATACGAGGCCTCGCCGGTGGAAAATAGCATCCTACCGCACTTTTTTTGCAAGACCATTCGATGCCTCCACGATATAAAAATGCCTGATCACGCATTGCGTAGTATTCAATTGTGCGCATGATAGATTCTGTCTCCTGTGGAGCAACAACACAACTTGTACCGCGCTTGATAATTCCAGATTTTTCTCCAGCTATGAGCTCTACTGTTGTGCCGAGGGAGCTTGTGTGGTCTAAGGATATGGAGGTTATGATTGACATAATT
>NZ_AFMS01000133.1 GCF_000215485.1 Anaplasma marginale str. Florida | reverse complement strand
TATTTAGTTGTTGGCCGTCCTGTGACCCGAAGCCCTGATCCATTAGCCGCAATTGACGAAATTCTCCGCTCCATAGGGGCGCACTGATTCTGCTTCGATTGCGACAATGTGTCCACAACGTGCCCGGGATGTTGTGGTCGCGGCCCATTTTGGGGCTTTTTGGCCGTATGGATGAATGTCTATTTCGGTTCAGGCAAGGCCTTTGGGATGGTATATTTTTTTGGCATATACTTTTCGTCATGCTTTGCCAACACCTCATCTGCCACAAACTTTCCATGTAGCAACCTTCCCTTTACCACCGCGCCTACGCCCTCTCCGAACAACGGGGGGAGCATTCCAGAGTAGACCACATTGAGCTCGGTTTTAAAATCCGTCAGATCGAATGATATGCTGTCGGTGCTTCTGGCTATACTGCCCTTAACCACCATGCCGCCCACCCTTACCGGTAGGTTAGACTCCCTCTGCGGGCCTGATAACAACTCGCTGGTGGTGTAGAAGAAGGATACGCTCTCTCGCAGTTCAGAAAGTATGAACAGCAGCGCGCATCCCGCAGCACAGAATGACGCGAGGACGAAAAGTAACCTCTTATGTTTCCTCTTCATTTTCCATTGTCATGACCTTCCTAAGCAACCTTCTAACCCCGCAGTAGTCACTAACCAAAAACGCCGCGAAGAAAAACAATACGGCGAAGCCAAGCGAATACGCCAAGTACACCGGATACATCTATTGTAACCCACAATACTTATCTAGAGTTGCGTGATCAGTCATACTGTGACCGATAGGGGTCACCACTATATACCCTTGCTCCAAAAGTTGTGTGTCACTCGCATTATCATTACTATTCGGTGATCTCATGTCGTCAAATACGTACGATACACAGCGCCCGTCGCCACTTGTGATCTCGCGCCGTTCCATCGATGGCCCATCCCATTTTATATGACCATCGTCGCAGCTATGTCCGGCAAACTTGACTCCCTGCACATCCGAGTACGGAACATTTATGCTCATGATGCACTTCCCATGCCACATTGTATCGCGCAACAGCCGACTAACCAGAGCCATAACCGATTTTCTAGAATTCTGCCACGACGTTTCGACATTGTTGTCACAGCGCTTGCCATTGTATTGCTGGCTGATCGCAATTGCTGGAACGCCGATATCGAATGCGGCAGCAGCTGCAGCAATAGTGCCGGAGTACGGTACCGTGAACCCGGTATTGGCTCCGTAGTTGATGCCAGAGATCACCAAATCCGGCCGCTTACCCGTACTAGTCATCTCACATATACCAATCACCGCGCTGTCAGCGGGGGTGCCGTGCACCACAAATTCCCGTTCTCCCCTCATATGTGTTTTAATGGGAGTCCGAACGCTTAGTGCCCTGCTTGCAGCACTGCAATCGCGTGCAGGTGCAGACACCCACACCTCAGCGAAATGCCCAGACACGACATCCCTCAAAACCCGCATGCCTACGGAGTCAAAGCCATCGTCGTTTGTGAGTAATACTCTCATTCACAGTATAAATATCAAAAGCCCCCCAGTATAGCACGGATCATGTCCATGCGCTTTTTTTAATTCGGGGCTTCTCGACAATAATTAGCATAAATGGTCCCGTGACAGATACGCTCTGTTTTGTTGGCTCGGCAGCATGATTTCCCAGGTGCGCGGCGTTCTTGGCACGGCATTCCGCGCGAGCAAACATCGGCCTATAACCCGCTGCACGGCAGAATGCACCCTCCCGCCTACAGAAAGCTGGAGATAGGCCCGTATGGTCTTTATCGTTCTACGGCACAAACGGAGGCTGGGTGCATATGGCCGTAGTATGACGACAGCGCGGTGCCAGCTCATGGTGCGAGTACTCGCACCTGGCCTAAGGCATACTCCCGCCGTACCTAGCGCAATCCCAAGCCTGCGCCGCTACACACGATCCAAAACCGTACTGCCT
>NZ_AFMS01000134.1 GCF_000215485.1 Anaplasma marginale str. Florida | reverse complement strand
TTGCATTCAGCATAGCAGCCAAAACGCCAGATACAGGCGTGATTCTGCCATCCAGCGCAAGCTCACCAAGAACAATGTATGAAGCAAGCTTTTCAGGTTGTCTCAGCGCTCCTGTAGCGCTCAATATGCCCAAAGCTATTGGCAAGTCATAATGGCTCCCTTCTTTAGAAAACCCTGCTGGCGACAAATTAACGGTAATCCTCTTAGGTGGCATAGGGGCTTTTACCGAGGATAATGCTGCACGTATTCTATCCCGAGATTCCGCAACAACCTTATCTGGCATGCCTACAATATTAAACGCCGGAAGGCCCCCTGCCACATGCACTTGCACTACAACATCTACCGTACATACCCCAACAAACGCCACTGTGTGCACATCTGCAAACATTGTAACAAAGGCCCAACAAACCCACCATTTTAGCAAAGGCAGTGTAAGTTGCTAGTAAAAATATTAATATATTAAGATATTTGTATACTATACGCCCAACAGCGCAATTGCTAACCTCCAATT
>NZ_AFMS01000135.1 GCF_000215485.1 Anaplasma marginale str. Florida | reverse complement strand
CCTATCGTCACTGGTAGACTATTTTAATGAAGTTGAGGGCGCAGCAGGGGTATTTGCTCACCATGATTTACCTGTCTATGAGGAGCCGCACGCTGGTGGCCGTCTTGCCCAGGTGATGCCTGACATGCAAGATGTGCGGGGGCATTCTGTGGCGAAGCGTGCTATGGAGATTGCAGCTGCTGGGGGCCATAACATTTTAATGATAGGTCCGCCTGGGTCTGGTAAATCCATGATAGCCAAGAGGTTAATAGGCATACTTCCAGATTTAGATGCACAAGAGGTGCTAGAAATTAATGTTATTTCTAGCATAATGCATAAGGGTATGCGCCACCTTGTGGCTTCCAGACCATTTCGTGAGCCACACAGCTCCGCCTCACTTGCCTCAATGGTTGGTGGGGGCAGGCAAGCTTTACCTGGGGAAATAACTTTAGCGCATAATGGGGTGTTATTTCTCGATGAACTGCCCGAATTTTCTAAGTCCGTACTGGAATCCCTAAGGCAGCCTCTGGAAGATAGGCAAGTAGTTATATCAAGAGCCAATGCCCACATAACCTATCCCGCGAACTTTCAACTTGTAGCTGCGATGAATCCGTGCCGATGCGGATACATTAATGACTCGGGCAGAAAATGTGCCAGGGCACCCAGATGTGGTGCGGAGTACCAAGGGAGAATTTCTGGGCCGATTATGAGTAGGATAGACATCAAAGTGGAAGTAGAAAATGTCAGTATGTTTGCCCAGAAAACTTGTGATAATTCTACAAGCTCTGCGTCAATGAAGGCACGGGTAACTGGGGCCAGGTCTATACAGGCGGCCAGATATGGTGACATGCGGAAGAACAATGCGATGCTAACTGCAGGTGAAGTTGAAAAATTTATAACGCGTAGAATGAGCGATGCGGCGGGTAAACTGTTGGCCAAGGTGCTCGATATCGGGCGCTTGTCAAACAGAGATGCCTCGAAAATCTTAAAGGTCGCCAGGACAATCGCAGACCTGGCAGTGTGCGGGGAGGTTGCGGAGAATCACGTGGCAGAGGCCGTAAGCTTTTCTGACTATCACTGCGGAAGGTAGTACCCAAAGCTGCAGTAGCCGGTGGCGTACGTGTGGTCAGTCACTCGTCTTTAGGTACATATTCCATATAGGGTCTTTCATCTTGCTGATGGACTCCGCGTGTAGCTTGAGCTCCAGGTCGCTTATGGTAAACGCACGTGGAGCCTGCAATACTGGCTTGGATGCTTTGCTTGCTCTAGTCGATTGGGTGAGGTCTCCACTCACAAAACCCAGGGACCTCTGTATTCCGCCGCACAACTCAACGTAAACTCTCGCCAGAAGAGTTGCGTCTTTCAATGCTCCGTGGAACCTACGGCTACTAGTTGAAATGTCAAATCTCTTGCACAGGGCATCCAGGCTTGCTGGCATGCCGGGGAACTTTCTGCGGGCCACCTCGAGCGTGTCCACAACGGGGTTGTACAGCTTCGTCTTGCCTATGCGCTCCATTTCTGTCTCAATAAATTTGAGATCGAACCCGGCATTGTGGATCACTAGCACGCTATCTTGCACAAAATTGAGAAACTGGTCTGCCATCTCGGCAAACTTCGGCATATTTTTTACCATGTCGGTTGTGATGCCGTGAATTTTTGTTGCTGCAATGGGGATATCACGCTCTGGGTTGATGTACTTGTGAAAAACCTGGCCCGTCATTACAAAATCGACCAGCTCCACGCAGCCAATCTCTATTATTCTATCACCCGACGCTGCATCCAGACCTGTGGTTTCAGTGTCTAAAACTATCTCTCTAGTTCTCACTGTGTTTGAGCTTGTGTAGAATCTCTCCCATCTTTTCGGAATCCAAGTCCTCGTAGTAGTCCTCGTTTATTTGCACGACCGGGGCATTAACGCAAGCCCCGAGGCATTCAACCTCTCTGAGCGTGAAGAGGTTATCTTTTGTGCTCTCATCAACATCAATCTTAAGCGCTTTCTTGCAAGTATTTAATATATCACTTCCCCCGCGCAGCCAGCAGGGAGTTGTGCGACAGACCTGCACTAAGTATTTCCCCACCGGAGCGGTGTTGTACATAGAGTAAAACTCAACAACCTCCCGAACATGAACTGGACGCATGCCCAGAAGATCGGCTATGTAGCCTATGGCTGACTGCGGTATAAACCCCCCAGCTTGGCTTTGCACTAGATGCAACAGTGGCATCACTGCGCTGGACTTCCGATCGTCCGGATAATGGCTGATATACTTGCGGGCCTCCTCCAAGTTTTCGGGTGTAAACTCAAATTTCTCCGAACTTTGATCCATAACCCTACCTGTCTATTTCTCCAAATACGATGTCTAGTGACCCTATGATTGCGGTAAGATCAGCCAACATGTGCCCCCTAGCCATTGCATCTATTGCTTGTAAATGAGCGAAACCCGGCGCCCTTATCCTGCACCTGTAAGGCCTATTGGTGCCATCCGATACTATATAGACCCCAAACTCGCCCTTAGGTGCCTCCACCGCAACGTATGCCTCACCTTTGGCGACTTTATAACCCTCAGAAAACAGCTTGAAGTGGTGAATCAGCGCTTCCATGGAGTATTTTAGCTCTTCCCTTCTAGGTGGAGCGATTTTGCGATCGTCGGTCTTCACCGGCCCTTCAGGTATGCCGTTTAGACATTGTCTGATGATCGAGATGGACTCACGCATCTCGGCCATTCGCACCAGGTATCTATCATAACAGTCACCATTGCTACCTACGGGCACTTTGAAATCTAAGGTTTCGTATATCTCGTATGGCTGGCTCTTTCTCAGATCCCAAGGTATTCCACACGCCCTTAACATGGGGCCGGAAAACCCCCAGTCTAGCGCCTGCGCCTTTGACACTACGCCTATGTCAACATTGCGCTGCTTCCATATGCTATTTTCGGTCAACAAACCGTCTACGTCGTCAAGGAGCTTAGGGAAGCTCTCCGTAAACGCGTGTATGTCATCCAGTAGGCCATCAGGCACGTCCGCCGCAATTCCCCCCGGCCTTATGTATGCGGCATGAAACCTGGCTCCAGAGGCCCTCTCATAGAAGGAGAGCAGTCTTTCCCGTTCCTCAAACATCCACAAAAGTGGAGTTGTGGCGCCTGTATCGAGCGCCTGGCTAGAGACATTGAGCAGATGGTTGAGGACCCTTGTGAGCTCACAAAAAATCACTCTAATGTATTTTGCTCTTGGTGGAACAACGCACTGCAGCAGCTTTTCTACACACAAAGAATAGGCGTGCTCTTGTGACATTGGGGAGACATAGTCGAGGCGATCAAAATACGGAAGCGCTTGTAGGTACGTTTTATACTCTATAAGCTTCTCAGTGCCTCTATGAAGCAAGCCTATGTGTGGGTCAATCCTCTCGATAACCTCGCCGCTCATCTCCAAGATCAAGCGCACTAACCCCGTGAGCAGCTGGATGCTGCGGCCCAAAGTTCAGGGTCATCGGCTTGATTCGACTGCTGCGGGTGTCAGACATTGGGANCAAGCAAAGAACAAGGGTAAGTATCTCTCAATCTATACGGATGTCAAGCCCAAATTCTTCATGTTA
>NZ_AFMS01000136.1 GCF_000215485.1 Anaplasma marginale str. Florida | reverse complement strand
GTTGTTCTCAGATCTGCCAGGGTTGGTACCGGAATTATTGCCGGCGGTTCGGTCAGAGCGGTGTTTGAAGTGCTGGGTGTTCAGGATGTTGTTGCAAAGATTATTGGGTCCTCTAACCCGCATAGTGTAATTTATGCCGTATTTGCTGCATTTAAAAATATGCTATCCCCCAAGCAAGTTGCTGGTAAAAGAAGCCGCAAGGTCGGTGAGGTAATAGAGAATAGGTGATGGGTCTTTTGCTATGAAGTTGAACGAATTATTTGCCGGCTTACCCAAGCGTAGAAGGCTTAAGGTTTTGGGTAGAGGCCTGGGGTGTGGTAAGGGTAAGACCTCTGGTAGGGGGCACAAGGGACAGAAGGCTAGGTCAGGATGCGCTGTCAATGGGTTTGAGGGGGGACAACAGCCCATATTTACTCGTCTTCCCAAAAGGGGGTTCAGATCCATGTCCCGAGCTAGGTACGAAATAGTGAATATTGGTGCCTTGCAGAGGCTGATTAGCGAGAAGAAGATTGTTGACGCCTCCAACATCAGCAAGGAGCTGATGGCAGAATTGGGCATGATACCTTCGCCGATGAGTAAGGTAAAGATTCTCGGCAAAAGGCGCGCTCAAGGCGAAGGTGGGGATAAGTTATGACGCGGTGTCGAAAGCTGCTGGGAAGAAAGTCTACTTACCGAAGGGTTGAGTGATTCTTAAGGAAGGTTTGTTGTGAATGTGGGTGCACGAGGCAATGCGGGGCTGTTCTGGAGGTTTGGGTTCACGCTGCTAGCCCTAATAGTATATCGCTTGGGTACTTATATCCCCATTCCCGGAGTTAATCCCAGTGTTGTAGAGGATATAATTTCTAGCCATGCGACCGGTGTTCTTGGCATCTTCAATGTGTTCTCCGGGGGCGCTCTGGGCAGGATGACTATCTTTGCGCTCAATGTCATGCCGTACATAGTCTCGTCCATAATAGTACAGCTACTTTCTGTTGCCATACCCACTCTGAATGAGATGAGGCAGGATGGCGAGCTTGGCAGGATGAAAATGAGCACCTATACAAGATATCTATCCGTGGCTTTTTGTATTGCGCAAGGGTTGGTCATACTCTTGGGGTTGGAACGCATGAACTCTGATGAGGTCATGGTGGTTATAAATCCGGGAATAATGTTCCGGGTGGTTGGGATCAGTAGCCTACTGGCAGGAACTATGTTTTTGCTTTGGCTTGGAGAAAGAATCAATGCGAAGGGTATAGGTAACGGCATTTCCCTTATAATTTTTGTGGGGATAATTTCCGAGCTACCAAGTTCCATATCCTCCGTGTTTTTGCTTGGGAAAAACGGGGAGGTTTCCGGACTGGTCGTTCTGTCAATGTTACTGGCATTTTTTGCCCTGTTCCTATTGATAATTTTTTTCGAGAGGTCATACAGAAAGGTTTTTGTGCAGTATCCAAAACGGCAGACAGGCGGCCGTTTTTACAATAGCGATTCAAGTTACATTCCGCTCAAAATAAATACTGCGGGTGTCATACCTCCAATTTTCGCTAACGCCCTGCTACTGTCATCTATTTCGCTCGTGAGATTCCACTCTGGCTCCGAGTGGGCCGATGTGCTGCTGCGGTACCTTTCCTCGGAAGGCATCCTGTATGTCTCTGTCTATATAGCGCTTATAATGTTTTTTACCTTCTTCTACACCTCTCTTGTGTTTGATACGAAGGAAACCTCAGAGATGCTAAAAAAAAATGGGGGGTTTGTCCCCGGGAAGCGTCCAGGCAAGGCAACCAAAGAGTATTTTGACCAGGTTATAGGCAGGATTACAGTTTTGGGTGCGATATACTTATCTGTTGTGTGTGTTGTGCCGGAAATTGTCCGTCATTACTGTGCCGTCTCATTCACTCTGGGCGGTACCAGTTTTTTAATTATCGTGAATGTCATAAACGACACATTCTCTCAGGTTCAGACTCAGGTGTATTCTGGCAGGTATAGTGCGTTGATGAAGAAGTCTGAGTTATGGAAAAAAGTAAAGTAAACCTGCTCATTTTAGGGGCTCCTGGCTCTGGCAAGGGAACACAGGCGCGCTTGTTGGCTGGGCATTTGGACGGCCTGCAAGTGGTATCCATGGGTGACCTACTGCGCAACGAGATTTGCGAGCGCACTGAGACAGGTAAGGAGATAGAAGACGTAATGCGTTCCGGCATCCTCGTCGACGACGCACTTGTGTGTGAGATGCTGTTTAGAAAGCTCAGGAAAGTCAGGCAGGGATTTCTGCTGGATGGGTTTCCGAGAAATCGGCATCAGGCTGAGTTTTTGACGGTCGTTCTGCGATTAATAAATTGCGGGATTGATGCGGTGATAAAGTTGGAGGTAGATGCGGAAGTCGTAAAATGCAGGCTACGCGGACGCTTGATATGTAAAGGTTGTGGCAAGGTGTCAAACGTAAGCTTCGGCACAACAGTGTGCGATGAGTGTGGTTGTCGTGATTATATCAGTAGGAATGATGATGTAGCAGAGACAATAAAGCACAGGATTTCGGAATATGAGTCCGTTATAGGAGAGTTGGAGCAATATTACGGAAAGCTGGTAACGAGAGTAGACAGCAATGGATCTGTAGACGAAGTATTTCAGGCCATAAGAGATATAGTTGATGTCCTAAATAACTAGTTGACGGTGAGTGGTACATTTGCTATACAGGGGTTCCGCTGGTGTTTTTTGTAGGGGTTCTTAGTGGCGCGTATAGGTGGGGTTAATGTCCCCGTGAATAAGCGTGTTGTAGTTGCCTTGACGTACATATACGGTATCGGTCCGTCCTTGGCCAGTAAGATTTGCGAGGGTTGTGGCATAGGAGAGGATGTTCTCGTATCCTCCCTTAGCGACGAGGATGTGGTCAAGATCAGAAACTTCATAAGGTCTGGTTGTGTTGTTGAGGCTGACCTGAGGAAAGAAGTGGCTATGAACATCAAGTTTCTGATGGATATAGGCTGCTACAGGGGCTTGCGCCATAGGAAGAAGCTTCCTGTGCGTGGTCAGAGGACGCACACGAATGCTAGAACCCGTAAAGGCGGCACCAGGCTGGCTGTTGCTGTCAAAAAGGGGTGATAGGGTTATATGGCGGTAGTTAAGAAAAGGAGGAACGTTGTTGTGGGCGAGGTGCATATCTACGCCACGTATAACAACGTAATTGTGACGATTGCTGATCAGCAGGGGCACGTTCTTGTCACTACCTCGGCCGGGGCTTGTAACTTTAAAGGCTCCAAGAAGGCGACCCCTTACGCCGCTCAGGAGACAGTCGCGAGAGCAGTTAAGGCCGTTGTTGAGCGGAATGGTATGAGGACGGTGTCGGTGTGCATATCCGGTCCTGGTGCTGGTAGGGAAGCTGCCATCAGGGCGGTTCAGACCTGTAACCTCAATGTTACGTCCATAAGGGATACTACTAAGCTCCCTCACAATGGGTGTAAGCTGCCGAAGAGGCGCAGGGTATAGTTTTTGTTTGCGAGAGATTTATGGCGATTTCTGATAATGGGGGGGGCTCCGTTGGCTTGTGTTATGGTAGCGAGTTCTCGATCTCTGATCACTGGGATAAACTGACCAGACCTTCTTCCATAAAGGTTGTGGGTGATGGCGATCTATCGCGCTCTGCCGAGCTAATTGTAGAGCCCCTGGAGAGTGGGTTTGCCCTCACCTTGGGCAACGCGCTCAGGCGTGTTATGATGTCTTCCCTAAGAGGGTTCGCTGTGTACGGGATAGAGGTTGAGGGCGTGTCGCACGAACTCACGTCTCTATCTGGGGTTCGGGAAGATGTTGCGGATTTGGTGCTCAACCTGAGTATGTTGAGGGTAAAGCTTTTGACTTCTGAATCCAGGGTTCTGCGTCTCGTTGCTAAAGGCCCCGGGGAGATCACTGCAGCTGCTATAGGTGACTCCGAGGGGTGCGTGGTTCTAAACAAGGATTTGCATATCTGCACCTTGGGTAAAGATGTTGACTTCAGCATGAAGATATATGTGAACAGCGGAAAGGGCTATGTTCCCGCTTCTGAGTACAGGGCTGCCTCCAGATCTGGCGCTACCAGCGAAGTTGGCCCGGGGTTCATTGCCACCAACGCGCTCTATAGTCCGGTAAAAAAGGTTGCATTCAGGATCGAGAGTAGCAGGATAGGCCAGTTTACTGACTACGATAGGCTTGTTATCTCTGTTGAGACGGATGGCTCTATATCTCCGGACGAAGCTGTGGCCGTTTCTGCCAGGGTGCTGCAGGATCAGCTGCAGTCATTCATAGGCTCTGAGGAAGTTGAGGGAGAATCCAGGAAGAAGGTTGACAAAGAAGAGGGGGCGTTACCCTACGATCATAATCTGCTGCGCAAGGTTGATGAGCTAGAGCTTTCTGTAAGGTCCCACAACTGCTTGAAAAATGACAACATAACGTATATAGGTGACCTCGTGCAGAAAACAGAGTCTGACATGTTGCGTACTCCCAACTTTGGTAGAAAGTCTCTGAATGAGATAAATGAGGTCTTGGCTAGCATGAACCTTCACCTTGGCATGAAGGTTCCGAATTGGCCGCCTGAGTCTATTGAGAATCTTAGTAAGCAGTATAGTGAGGATTAGTCATGAGTCCTGTGCATATGGTTGTGGGTGAGGGTCTGTAATGAGGCACGGTATAAGTTGTAGAAAGTTCTCTCGTCCCACAGCGCATAGATTGTCTATGTTGGCTAATCTTGCGGTGTCGCTGATTCGTCATGAGCGTATTGTTACCACGGTCGCGAAGGCCAAAGATTTAAGGCCCTTTGTGGAGAGACTGGTCACCGTTGGACGGAGGCTTGCGAAGAAAGACCCGGTCCGTGGCCGTAGGCTTTTGCTTTCCAAGATGGGCGGGGATTTGGATGCAGTTAACAAGCTGTTAGACGTTCTGGCAAAGCGCTATGCTCGGCGTCCCGGTGGTTACACCCGAATTTTGAAGAACGGGTTCCGCGCGGGCGATTGTGCTCCAATTGCTATTATGGAATTTGTGGACAGGAAGGAAGGGGAGCCTAAAAAGGTGGCTGAGGGCTAACCCGTGAGGTTCGCATATTCCTGGCTTATGGATCATTTGGATACCGAGTGGTCGGCCAGTGCGGTTGCGGATGAGCTTTCTCGTTTGGGCATTGAGGCAGAATTGCTGCACGAAGGCCAAGATCCGGCCCCGTTTGTGGTTGCCAGAGTTGGCGCGGTTAAGCCCCATCCTTCGGCTGATAAGCTGAAAGTCTGTGAGGTTTTTGATGGTGCAGACCACATGCAGGTGGTGTGTGGTGCATCGAACGTCAGGGAGGGCATGCTGTCTGTACTGGCGCGCTGTGGTGCGGTTATGCCCAATGGCGGCCCTACGATTGTTGAGGCAGTACTCAGGGGCGTGAAAAGCCATGGCATGCTCTGTTCGGCTGATGAACTGGGTGTCCAAGGGTGGAGAGCACAAGATTCCGGTATACTAGACCTGCCGAGTTCTGATTATGAAGTGGGAGATAGCTTTTTTCTGTCTGGGGCGGTGATTGAGGTTGGTGTTACGCCAAACCGGGGAGATTGCCTAGGCCTGCGCGGCATTGCTAGGGAGTTGGTTGCTGCCGGGGTTGGGGCTTTGAGGCCACTGCCCGTGGACGATCTTGAGGTTTTTGGGCGCTCTCCAATAGAAGCTGAAATGCGCTCCGCGGGCGTGCTTATGGGCAGGTATATTAAGTCCATAAAAAATACCGGGGACTCGCCTAGGTGGATCAAGGATCGCTTGATATCTGCCGGCGTCAAGACCATTTCGTGCGTTGTTGACATAGTAAATTATGTTATGCTGGTCCTAAACAGGCCAATGCATGTGTATGATGCCGACAAGATACAGGGCGGCAAGCTAGTTGTTGGCGCGTCATCTAACACAGATTTTCATGCACTTGATGGGAAGAAATACACCTTGAGCAAAGACAATTTGGTGGTGACGGACGGCGCCGGAGTTGTACACTGCATTGCGGGTGTCATAGGGTCAACCCTGAGTGGGTGTACACTAGATTCTGAGAATATATTTCTCGAATCCGCGTGGTATGACCCGGTCGATATTGCAATGTCGGCCAGAAAACTCAAACTATCCACAGATTCCAGCTGCAGATTTGAGAGGTTTACCGATCCTGGGTGCGTTAAACTTGGCCTGGATTTTGCGTCACACATGATTGTAAAGTACTGCGGCGGCGTTGCATCTGACGTTGTGGCGTGTGGTGAGACACCTTTTTCTGAGGGCAGGGTAATTAGTTTTAACCCGGATTCTGTGGGCGTTATAGGTAGTGTAGAAATTGAGCGCGAAGAAATTCTTCGCATACTAACGGCTTTGGGCTTTGATGTTAATGCCGACAAGGATCGTCAGTGGGAGGTCTCGGTGCCATCTTGGAGGTTGGCCGATGTGCGATCCTCCTTCGATGTTGTGGAGGAAGTGTTGCGCATGCACGGGTATGACAAAGTTCAGGAACAGCCTGTTGTGCCGTGTATTGCGGGTCCTAATGGGTGTAATTACGACGAAAAGCTAAGCTTGATCATGCTGTCTGCGGGGCTCACAGAGGTTGTGACGTGGTCCTTCATGAGCGGCGCTGTTGCAGAAAAACTTGGGTATAGTATTGAAGATTTGTGTGTAGAAAACCCGGTAAGCAATAAGTTTGATGTCATGCGCCCGTCTCTTTTGCCCAATTT
>NZ_AFMS01000137.1 GCF_000215485.1 Anaplasma marginale str. Florida | reverse complement strand
CTGATCATGCTTTTCTTCGCCGCATTTACCGCCTTGATTTTGGCCTCAGAAACTTCCGCGTGCTTACCCATGCCGCAGCCTACCCGACCCTTCTCATCACCTACCACGACAAGCACAGAAAAGGAGAATCTTCTTCCACCCTTAACAACCTTAGAGACTCTGCGTACAGACACTAACAACTCTGACAAATCATGAGAATCGTGCGCAGCGCGCGGCTTTTTATCAACACTCATTCAGAACAACCTAAAACTCAAAACCAAGACTTCTCAACTCATCTGCAAACGCAGCTACCACACCTATGTACCTGCATGAACCACGATCAAGTACGAACTTGCGGTAGTTGGCATCCAAGCCATCTAGGCGACCGGCAAATAACCTTGCGACCACCCTAGCGGCCTCCGAGTTCACCCGCCTTTTGGCTGTGGCCAAAACATCGGGTTCAAGCGTGGAAGCGGCTGCCAAAGTCGCGCCTTTCTCATCATCTATAAGCTGGGCATAAAAGTGCCTGTTAGACTTGAACACGGAAAGCCTGACACTCGATAGCGACCTAAGCTTCAGCCTCACTCGCCTCTTACGCCTCGTAGCCCTTTTTAAATCACACAATGACATAGCCGGTTCCACCCTATTTCTTCTTACTCACTTCCTTCCGGTACACGTACTCTCCCTTAACGAATATACCCTTACCCTTGTAAGGATCATACCGCCTGATCGAGCATATGTCAGCTGCTACCATGTGTACCTTGACTTTGTCGGAGCCTTTAATCACAAGCTGTGTGGGCTTAGGACACTTGATCTCTATCCCCTCCGGAATTACATACCTCACCCCGTGGCTGAACCCCACAAACATAGAGAGGTACTTATTGTCACATACAACCCTATACCCAACGCCATTCACTTCGAGTTCCACAGAAAACCCTTTGGATAGCCCCTTTATAGCATTGCTGATGCCGCTCCTATAAGAGCCCCACATCACCTTCGCCCTGGGAGAGGACTGACGCTCATTCACAAGCAGCAGGGTACTGCCATCAAGCACGGCCCGTATGCCGTGGCACAAAGAGAAGGAAGAGGACGTCCCATCCTTACCAATCACGGTGACAGAATTACCATCACACACATCCACTTTCACACCTTCAGGAACCTCTATGGGCATCGCCCCAACTCTAGACACAGCAAACTCTCCTAAAAAACACCGCACAAAATTTCCCCGCCAATGCCGAGTTTACGCGCCCTGTAATCTAACATCACCCCCTGCGATGTCGACACTATGTACACACCGAGACCATTGTAAAACTTCGGCAGCCTATCTGCAGAAGAATACACTCTCTTACCTGGGCGAGAAACGCGCACTATTTTCTTAATGACCGGAGCACAGTTGTAGTACTTGAGGCACACCTTAAGGTACTTTATTCCTGAACTCTTAGACTCCTCAGTGAAACCCTCTATGTAACCCTCCGCAAGCAGGATGTCCAATATGGATCTAACCACCTTAGAATGGGGCACAAAAACTACCTTGTTCATGCCTGCCTGCCCATTACGCAGGCGGGTCAAAAAATCAGCAATCGGATCGGATAACGACACAGCCAACCTCCTTCTATCTACCAACTCGACTTCGTCAAGCCGGGCATCTGCCCTATCGAACCAAGCTGGCGCAGCACTATGCGGGACACCATAAACTTCCTGTAGTAACCGCGGGGCCTGCCGGTGATGAGACACCTGTTCCTAATCCTAATGTAGGAAGAATCCCTAGGCATTTTAGAGAGCTTCACCTGAGCAGCGAACCTTTCCTGCATGGGCAAACTCGCATCCTTGATGATGCGCACTAGAGCACGCCTTTTTTCCGACAACCGCGCAGAAATAGCAACGCGTTTCAGATTTCTCTGCACTACAGATTTTCTAGACACTACACCCCCAACTAATTCACAAAAGGAAAACCGAGCTCAGTAAGCAAAGCCTTGGCATCATAATCACTTTTCGCAGTGGTAACAACGCTCACATCAAAACCGCGTACCTTGTCTATTTTATCGTAGTCCACCTCAAGGAAGGATATATGCTCCTTCACTCCAAAAGATATGTTCCCATGGCCATCGAACTGCGACATAGACAGCCCCTTGAAGTCCCGCTCGCGTGGGAGTGCTATGTTAATCAGCCTGTCCAAAAACTCATACATCTTCTTACCTCTAAGGGTAACCATACAACCTATGGGAAACCCCTTACGTATCTTAAACCCGGCAATAGATCGCCTTGCACGGGTCACCACAGGCTTTTGCGCCGATATCAAGGCAAGATCCCTGCTACATGAATCCATAACCTTGCTATCCATCGCTCCAATGCCGATACCCATGTTCAGGCAGACCTTCACCACTTTGGGTACCTGCATGACACTACTGCAACCCAGCTTACTCATGAGAGACTGCGCTACGGCCTCTTTACACAAACTTCCTAGCATATACACCTAATCCAACACACGGCCAGAACCTTTAAGATACCGCACCTTTTTTCCATCCACAAACTTGTAGCCCACCTTGGTGCGCACACCAGCCTCACTATCAAACAAAGCGATATTGGAAATGTCTATAAACCTTTCCACGCTGAAAATACCACCCTCCCTATCCTTAGAGGGCTTAACACTCTTTCGACAGAGAGCAACCCCGGCCACCTTGGCCACCACATGCCCCCCCTTTCTCAGAATCTTCACAACCTTGCCGATCTTGCCCTTGTCGCTTCCAGCTATGACAATCACATCATCCCCGCTAACAATCTTAGCCATCACAAAACCTCCACAGCCAAGGACATAACCTTGGTGAACTCACCAACGGGCAGCTTCCTAACAGGGCCAAATACTCTCGTACCCAGAGGGTCACCCTGGTCGTTCACCAACACAACAGCATTACTGGAAAACCTGATAGTGCTGCCATCCAAACGACGAATCGGGCCCTTGGTCCTCACAACAACAGCTTTATACACCCTACCTTTATTAACCTTGCCTCTAGGCGCAACAACCCTAGCAGACACAACAATAACATCCCCCACCAAGGCGCGCTTCTTTCCACCCAAAAACCCTATGCACAGCACTTTGCGGGCGCCCGAATTATCTGCTACATCCAAGATCGCGTTTTTTTGTATCATACAGAAGTTACCTCAACTATCCACCACAATCCACCTCTTGGTAGCAGACACGGGAATGTGCTCTCTTATCTTGACCACATCACCACGTTTACACCTATTGTGCTCGTCGTGCACAGAGTAGATTCTGCACTTTTTGACAATCTTCTTGTACACTTTGTGGTGCACCATGCGGTAGACCGAGACTTTTACTGTCTTATCTCGCCTAGCATCCGTGACGACACCCACTAGGACTCCCTTAGACATCATCCCCTCTCACTCTTCTCCAACTCAGCGTGGTAAGCACTCTTGCTATCTCCTTCTTGATAGCACTCCGTCTGACACTGCTGGTAGACGAACCTTCCTTGCTCTCAAACACCTGAGCAACCAAATCCCTGCGCAGGGACGCCAGCTTCTCACGCAGCTCTTTAGAAGACTGCCCCTTCATGTCTACAGAAGAACCCATACCTAACCTACCTCAACCCATCTTCAATATAACTACACCTCATGGGCAACTTCGCACTCGCCTTCCTAAGGGCCTCCCTAGCCAAAACAGATGAAACCCCACCTATTTCAAATAACACCCGGCCTGGTTGGACCCTGCACACCCACATCTCTATGCTGCCTTTGCCCTTACCCATACGAACGTCAACAGGCTTCTTGCTCACCGGAAGGTGACAGAACACCCTTATCCACACCTTCCCCACACGTCTAAGACTCCTAGATATGCTGCGCCTGGCAGATTCAATCTGCTTAGAAGTCAGCCTGCATGGCTCCAGCGCTTTAAGTCCACATGAACCAAAAGCCAGCTCACTACCACCCTTTGTCTGACCTTTGATGCGCCCCTTGAAGCTCTTAGAGTACTTGGTTTTTTTCGGCACAAATAACATAACAGTTCTCACTCACCCCCAGTTCTAGAATCGCCCACATATACCCAGACCTTCACACCAACAATCCCGTATATGGTCTTAGCTTCAGCGCAGCTATAGTCTATGTTAGCCCTAAAAGTATGCAGAGGCACGCTGCCCTCTTTGTACCACTCGGTCCTCGCAATCTCCGCTCCACCTAGCCGCCCAGAACAACTAACCTTAACTCCTCTGGCACCAAGCTTCAAGCAGTTCTGAACACCACGCTTCATAGCCCTCCTGAATGACACCCTTTTCTCCAACTGCTGCGCTATGTTCTCAGCTATCAGAGCAGCTTTCAGATCAGGCTTCTTCACTTCTACTATATGAAGTTCAACATCGTGATTGACCATCTGGGCAATCTTCTGCTTGACCCTATCTATATCAGTACCTTTCTTGCCGATTATTACACCAGGACGCGCAGAGTGTATGTTTATTATCACAGCATCAACCTTCCTGGCAATAACAACCCTACTGACCGCAGCATGGTGAAAAGTCTTCTTGACAAAACTGCGCAGAAGAAGGTCCTCGTGCAGCTTGGACGCATACCCACCGCCAGCATACCACAGCGAATCCCAAGTCCCGACTATCCCTAACCTTAATCCAATAGGATTAGACTTCTGCCCCATAAGTTACCTTTTCAACAATCTAATTACAACGCTCCCATACCGCTTTCTTATCCTGCATGCCCTACCCCGCGCCCTGGGCCGAACCCTGCGCAGAGTGAAGGACTTACCAACTAAAACCTCCTTCACGTACAAACTATCCAAGTCGACGTCGTAGTTGGCCCTAGCGTTAGCTACAGCGGACTTGAGCACCTTTCCAACAAGAAATGCGGCCTTCTTCCTGCAAAACTTAAGGTACATCACGGCCGTGGACACGTCCTGACCTCTTATCAGGTCCGCAACCAAATTCAACTTAGAGGGCGTAGACCTGAGACCCGACACTCTAGCACTGATAACAGTAGTCATAAACTAACCCTTCCTGGACACTTTCTTGTCACCCGCATGCCCCAGAAACCGCCTAGTAGGAGAGAACTCGCCAAACTTGCGCCCCACTATATTGTCAGTCACCTTTACAGGTACGTAGGTTCTTCCATTATGAACCCCAAAAGTCAGCCCTATAAACTTGTGCAGGATCACCGAGGACCTTGAGTGTATGTTTATGATCGCATTCCGGTTGGATGCAATCGCCCTATTTGCGAGACGCAGCACATGAGGGGCACAGAAAGGAGGCTTTTTAATCGATCGAGACATGCAAACTACCTCTTCCTGACAGACGAAACTTTTATGTACTTGTCGCTATGCTTGCCACGCTTCCGCGTCTTTTTACCCTTAGTCGGTACACCCCATGGAGTAACAGAGTTCCTACCACCCGAAGTTTTACCTTCTCCACCACCGTGCGGGTGGTCCACGGGGTTCATGGCGACACCACGAACCGTAGGCCTGAAACCAAGCCACCTATTTCTACCGGCCTTACCTAGCTTTATGTTCTGATTGTTCAAATTCGAAACAACGCCCACGGTTGCCCTACACAACGCCAAAATCTTCCTCACCTCTCCAGAACCAAGCCTTAACAGGACATACGCACCATCCCTACCCATAACCTGGGCATAGCTACCAGCTGCCCGAGCTATGATACCACCACCGCACGGCCTGAGCTCTACGTTGTGCACAAAGGTTCCAGCCGGTATTGAGCCCAGCTGCAAGCAATTCCCAGGAAGCACGTCCGACCCAACACCGGAAACAACCACATCGGAGACCTTCAGTCCATCAGGGGCCAGAATGTAAGACAACTCACCGTCCTCATAGCGTACCAGGGCCAAAAAAGCAGTACGGTTCGGGTCATATTCCAACCGCTGCACAACAGCCTGCACACCATCCTTGTTCCTCTTAAGGTCTACCACTCTGTGCAGCCGTTTGTGCCCCCCTCCACGGTGGCGCACAGTGATAACTCCATGTGCATTCCTGCCCCCACTGGAGACTCTACCAACGACCAGAGACTTTTCGGGCTTACCCCTCCACAGCGCAACCCTGTTAACCATAACGGTCCCCCTGAGGGACGGAGTGACGGGGTTTAGAACTTTAAGACTCATTTCGCCGCCCCCACAATTTTAAACTCCTTGCCCTTAGGTAGAGAAAAGTACACCTTTTTCCTATCTTTCCTTCTTCCGGGAACACCCTTACAGCGCTTCCTTTTACCCTTGACCCTAAGCGAGCACACATCAGTGGGCGCCTCCCCACACAGCAGCTTTATAGCACGCCTGACCTGGGGCTTGGTAGCACCGACAGCCACGTACACCGCATATCTACTGTGTCCCTCACCTAGCGAAACCGACTTCTCCGTAACCACGGGAGAAGCAATTACCGAAAAGCTATCCATTACACAACCTACTCTCAAGACACTTAACCGTGCCAACGGTCAGAATTACACAATCATGCCGCAGTATATCGAGGACATTTATGCCAGCGTATTTCAGTAGGTCAACGTTCGGAAGATTCCTACACGCACACATGACTTTATCTTCGTACGTTTCGGCAACTACTAAATAAGACCCATGTGCACCGAAATTACCAAAAGCAACATGCGCATCCGCGGTTTTTTCCAAAAGCAAACCCGAGTCATCCAGTACTACAAGTTTGCTGTCGGAAACCTTCATAGACAGCGCAACTTTCAACCCTAATCTGCGCACTTTCTTGTTCAGAGAGTACGCATGGCTTCTATTCACAGGACCAAACACCACCGCGCCTCCCCGGAATTGTGGGCTGCGTAAACTACCTTGCCTAGCTCGACCGGTATGCTTCTGCCTATAAGGCTTGGCCGTGGTACCAGAAACATCGGATATGCACCTAGTTTTGTGCGTACCAGCCCTTCTCTTGGCAAGCTGCCAGGTCACCACATCTCTCAGCACATCACGCCTGAGCTGTACGCCAAACACCTCGGCGCTGAGCTGCACCTTGCCAACCACCTCATTTTTGATGTTAACCACATTAACTTCCATGAACGCCCCTCACTTCCTCAACCAGCAGCGCCCACAGGAGACTGGGTAGCCACAACTCCACCTTCCCTTGGCACAGGCTTTTTCACAGCATCTCTCACCAGAACATACGACCCACAAGGCCCAGGGACGTTGGTGCCCTCAACAACAAGTAGAGACCTCTCGGAGTCTACCAGGACCACCCTGAGATTCTGCACAACCGACATGGTATGACCCATGTGCCCAGCCATCTTCTTGCCCTTAAACACTCTACCAGGATCCTGGCACTGCCCCGTGGACCCCTGCGACCTGTGAGATATGGAAACACCGTGAGATGCACGTAGCCCACCAAAATTATGTCTCTTCATAACACCAGCAAAACCCCTACCTATCGAGCGCCCAGCTACATCCACAAACTGGCCCTGGAAAAAGTGATCTACCAGAACCCTGCCACCAGGCTCAACGCCATCCACAGTGTCCACACGAGACTCAAATAAGTGACAATCAACGTCTATTCCCTTCTTCCTAAGTGCGCATATCTGCGGCTTGTTTAGGCGCCCAGGACGACGTACACCAAGCACAACCGCGTTGTACCCGTGCACATCACGACTTTTCACGTCAACAACGAAAGTGTCCTCTAGCAGCAGCAAAGTCACAGGAACCCTGGCACCTGCATCCCCAAACACCGCGGTGCTGCCAACCTTCTTCATCAACAAACCAACCCTGCTCCCAGTCGCCACGCTACCCTCCTACAACCTTGACTTTGACATCAACACCAGCTGGAAGCTGGAGACTCATGAGGGCCTGAAGTATAGCGGAATTAGCTTTCGGTAGGCTAATCAACCTCTTGTGCGTTCTGATCTCGAACTGCTCCCTAGACTTCTTATCGACATGGGTCGAGCGATTAACAATGAACTTCGCAATCCTGCGAGGGAAAAACACTGGACCATTCACCTTGGCGCCGCTTCTCCTTGCGATCAGAATTATGTTGCGGGCAGACCCATCGAGCAGGCAATGGTCAAACGCCTTTAGTTCAATATATATCTTCTGCGTTACCATAAA
>NZ_AFMS01000138.1 GCF_000215485.1 Anaplasma marginale str. Florida | reverse complement strand
AATGACACTCCATCTGGCACATGATCCACGCGCATCGGTGTTACGACTCTTATATCTGCACCATACCTGGACAACAACCTTATGTTTGACCGCGCGACCCTGCTGTGAAACACATCTCCGCATATCGCAACTTTCAGTCCACGCACTTCCCCACCTTTCAAAGAACGTATGGTAGCGTAGTCAGTAATCGCTTGGGTGGGATGCTCGTGATTTCCATCCCCGGCATTAATCACCAGGCAATCACCAGCTCTTTTGGCAATCTCATCAACCATACAACTCTGATCAGAGCGCACAACCACTAAATCAGTCCCCATAGCAGCCATAGTAGACATGGTATCTGATATGCTTTCCCCCTTACATATTGAAGACATGGCAACGTTTAGCGTCACAGATATGGCCCCCAGCGCCTTTTCCGCGATCTCAAATGCAAGCAGGGTACGAGTGGAACTCTCAAAAAAAAGATTCACTATAACTTTTCCCCGCAACACCTCATCGCTCGCTTCCTGCGCCATATATTTGTTCGCTAAGATGAGCAGATTTTCCACATCCTCATCACTCAGGTCCGAGACCCGCAGCAACTTCTTCAGGTTTCCCATAAAAGCAATACGTATTCAGTCTTGACGGGTGAATTTAACATCATT
>NZ_AFMS01000139.1 GCF_000215485.1 Anaplasma marginale str. Florida | reverse complement strand
TCAGACAGTATGCCGCTCGCAGACTCAATTGTGACGCTACTACCAACCAAAGAAGAATGGGCCACAACCTTGTTCAGCGCACCCTCCAGCTCCCTGATGTTGGATTTTATGTTCTTGGCCAAAAATTCCAGAACTTCGTTGGGCACGTGCACGCCCATCTTTTCGATCTTAAGTTGCAGAATGCCAAGCCTCAGTTCGAAGGTGGTCTCGTTTATATCGGCAACCAACCCCCACCCCAAACGGGATTTTATTCTGTCCTCAACGCCGTCTAAATCGCTAGGGGACCTATCCGCAGAAATCACCAACTGCTTATTCTGGTCTATTAGGGCATTGAAGGTATGAAAGAACTCCTCCTGTGTGCTGTCCTTCCCGCTTATGAACTGCACGTCATCAACCATGAGGATATCGACCGAGCGAAACTGCTCTTTGAACAGCATGATGTCTTTACTCCGCAGCGCGGTAACATATTGGTACATGAACTTTTCAGCGGATAGATACGCGATTTTCCGCTTCACAGAAGAGTTGAGTATATACCACGCTATGGCATGCATGAGGTGCGTTTTACCTAACCCCACTCCCCCGTATAGGAACAGCGGATTACTTCCAGGAATGGGGGCAGAAGACTCTGCAACTCTCCTGGCAGCAGCAAACGCCAACTCATTTGGTTTGCCAACGACAAAATTGTCAAAAGTGAATCTCGGATCCAGAGGAGAGCTCAGGTGATCATAAGTGCCGCCTACCATCACCACAGGCGGGCCATCTACCGCCCCATCGGGGTGTTCGGCCATTTGTGGCTGCACACCAACGCCATCGCTCACGCATATGTCTACGGAATAGACGGCGTCGCTTTCGTCTTGCCAATATTTGAGGATGCGTTCCAAGTAGTGTACGAGAATCCACTCCTTGATAAACCTAGTGGGTACAAGCAAGACGACCCGGCCGTTTTCATTGCCGGAATACACCAGTGCGCTTAGCCAACTGTCGTATATGGCGCTGCCGTAAAAATCCCGCAACTTTTTCTGAACACCGCGCCATGCCGCATCGCCTCCATCTTGCCCCTGCCTTTTGTGAACCACGCAGCGTTCAGTAGTTTCGGATACATCAACCATAAAGCCAAACCCAAATAATACACCACCTACTTTGTGTCACATAAGTCTTAATAAACGCACAGAGCATTATCGCATCATAACGCCCCCACAAAGAGTTTGACGGCAGTAGAGCGCAGCACGGCACCCATGCGCGCCAATTGCTGCACATTTACCAACAGTAAGCAACCCATGCACCATACACGAAGGACAACACACACCTAAAACTAGAACCCACCGACACGCAAAAGGGCAACACCTGAGCCTAGACTTCATCCTTAACGCGAGTTATGTCCGGAGCATCAGCATCCTTGATTCCCACAACATGATATCCAGAATCCACATGCAAGACTTCCCCGGTAGTCCCCCTACCCAAATCACTCAACAGGTACATAGCGGCACCTCCAACTTCTTCGATACTGGTATTACGTCTGAGGGGAGCATTATATCTATTCCAAGCCAATATGTAACGGAACCCGCCCAAGCCCGCAGCAGCCAAAGTACGCACAGGGCCAGCAGATATCGCATTCACCCTAATCTGCTTCTTGCCCAAATCAACCGCAAGGTACCTGACACTGGCCTCAAGAGCCGCTTTACAAACACCCATCACGTTATAGTTGGGAACCACCTTCTCAGCGCCGTAGTAAGAGAGAGTTAGAATACTTCCCCCACCTTCCATCATAGACTCAGCCCTGCGGGCGACGGCAGTTAAGGAATAGCAGGAGACATGCATAGACAGCAAAAAGTTATCTAGCGTGGTGTCTATGTACCTACCCTGAAGCTCATTGCGGTCAGAAAAAGCTACTGCGTGGACTATGAAATCTATGCTGCCCCACTCCCTCTCAAGCACGGAAAACATGCTATCAATGGACTCATGATCAGAAACATCACACGGCATGACCAACTTAGAGCCAACGGACTCAGCAAGCGGCTCTACTCTTTTCTTTAAAGCATCAGAAAAATAGGTAAATGCAACTTCGGCGCCATGTTCACAAACAACCTTAGCTATGCCCCAGGCCAGGGACCGGTCATTCGCAACACCAATAATCACACCTCTTTTGCCACGCATCAGCCCACCGGTATGCACAGACAACCCACTAACTCTCAAAAACACATCGACGCGGGAGTGACGAGACTTGAACTCGCGACCTCAAACGTGACAGGCTTGCGCTCTAACCAACTGAGCTACACCCCCACAAGCCAAGCAGAATGCTAATGTCTTACAAATCCGTTGTCAATCACAGTTTTGCCGCGCACACGGATCGCGGAACATTGTATAACACGCACCTCTTGCGATAAATACTACAAGTACGATACAGCGCAAAGCGGCCCATAGCAGCCCATTGCAAGCAGGCATTGAGCAAAACATACAGACAAGAGTGCATAACCGCCTAAATACCGCAGGCAGTGCACCCGTGAAGCTACGATGCAATCACAGGCAGGTCAACAGTAAGCTACAGAAGAGCAATTGTGCACGGTACAGCGTTAAAATACAACCCCAGTAATTGCAGCAAAGACGCTATAGCCCCACAGTAGCACACCGAAACCTTCAAAATGGCACGCGGTTAAGTGCGTACCGAAGCACCAAAAAATCGAAAGGTGGCAGTACGCACTCAGTCTTCGGCAAGTCGGCGTTTTATTAATGTATTCACAAGCCCCGGGTTGGCCTGACCGTTGGTCTCCTTCATAACTTTCCCAACAAAGTACCCCAAAAGTTTTGTTTTGCCCTGCCTATATTCCGCAACCTCATCGGGGCTCTCACTTATTATTCTATCCACTATAGGGGCCAAAGTTTCTTCACTGGTGATCTGGCACAAGCCCTGCTCACGCACTATATCGGAGGCAGATTTTTCTGTTTCAAACATCAACGCAAAAACTTGCTTGGCCATTTTCCCAGATATTGTGCCATCAGCAACCAAGTCTAACAGCTCCACCAGACGTCCCGCGCTTACGGGTGAATCCGCAATGCTTGACCCACGTTTATTCAACGCACCAAAAAGTTCTCCAGTGATCCACGGCACGGCCAAATCCGGGGCGTGCTTGGCTACGACAGACTCAAAATATGCTGACACGTCCTTGTCCGAAGACAAAATATCCGCGTCGTACCGTGATAGGCCGATGTCTTGCATATACCTACGCTTCTTCTCCGACGGAAGCTCAGGTAGAGACGCGCGTATATTGTCGATGAATGCCGTAGTGAGCTCCAACGGCAACAAATCCGGGTCTGGAAAATAGCGGTAGTCGCATGCATCCTCCTTCTCGCGCATAGATCTGGTAGTGCACGTATCAACGTCGAACAACATGGTACTCTGGCTGACTACCCCACCGCTCTCGAGCACCTCCACCTGTCTGCACGCCTCATGCCTTATTGCTTGGGCCAGATGCTTGATAGAATTGAGGTTTTTGATCTCAGACCTCGCACCCAGATTGCTATCACCAACTTTTCTGACAGAAACGTTCGCGTCACAACGCAAGGAACCGTTTTTCCATGTCGCCATCGCAAGTCCCTATTGCGCGCAATATTATACGCAGTTTTTTGATGTACTCAGCAGCCTCTTCCGGAGATCGAAAATCGGGTGCAGACACAATTTCCATCAGGGCCACCCCAGCCCTGTTAAAATCTAGGTAGGTTTTATCCCCAACGTGCATACTCTTACCGGCATCTTGCTCCAGGTGGATTCTGGATATCCTGACGTCCTTACTACAACACTCGTCAAGTGTGATATGCCCGTCAGTTGCGATTGGAAAGTAGAATTGCGTTATCTGATAGCCAGATGCAAGATCAGGATAAAAATAATTTTTTCGGTCAAAAACCGAGTATTTGTGAACTTCGCAAGAGAGCGCCAGTGAGGTCCTAACCGCCTGCTCCACACAACGGGCGTTCAGCACCGGCAAAGTACCCGGCATTGCCACGTCAAACAACGCTACCTGCGTATTGGGCTCGGAACAAAAACCCGTAGAGGCCCCGGAGAATAGCTTGCTATTTGAAATAACCTGAGCATGCACCTCAAGGCCTATAACCATCTCCCACTCGTGGGTGTTTCCCTTAATTATCCCAGTATTTGCCGCCACACTCGCCCCACATCAACCCTTTTCAACAAGGCCGACACTTCCTTGGAAGCAATCACCTTCCCGTGCACCACGTACGACTCATGATTGTCATCAATTTTGGCAATCTCGTAGTAGTAATTTACCATAATGCCCATGGAACACGCTAGTCCCTTTTCTGACTTATCAGCCATCCAGTTTAGCCGCTTAACCGACGCACCATTGCTGAGGTGAAAGTGCGCGACCTGGTCTAATACTCTGTTGCCCTTCTTCTCATTGATTAGGTAATGTGCACACAATTTTAGGAACATTTCCTGTATTGGTAGAGCAAAGCTCCCATACTTACTGACCTTGCCCACAAGTGATTGTACCTCACCAAGAGTGTGCGTAATGCCCAATTTTTGTAGTATAACCACCTCATCCCGAGTCAGGCTCTTGAGCCACTGCACAAACCCAGGCACGGGAGAGAGCGTCACGTAGGTCTTTATATTGCGAAACTCGCAAGAAAGCCTCTCAACCACTCTTTTGATCAAAAAATTTCCCAGATTAATCCCACTCAGACCAACTTGAGTATTTGAGATCGAGTAGAAAACCGCAACCTTGGCATCGGCAGGATCTTTCTTAGGAATGCTACCATCCAGCAGTGCCTGCACGTTGTCCGCCACAGTGTCAACCAAGGCAACTTCCACAAATATCAGCGGCTCCCCCGGCATTTTGTAGTGAAAAAATGCGAAACACCGACGGTCGGAA
>NZ_AFMS01000140.1 GCF_000215485.1 Anaplasma marginale str. Florida | reverse complement strand
GTACATGCTGCCCGAAAGAAAAATTTTACAAATCGTGACATTCCATAAACCCCCATTCAGAACTATCCCACACACCACGGAAAAGCCCTTGCAACATGCCACTTATGCGAGCAGATTGATCAGCTTACTAAAATCCGCTTTCATGACCTCCACGGTGCACTTGGCATATGGTGAGCAACTCACCTTGTTTGCATTCTATTAGGCAATAAGTTAATTTAGGATTAACCAATATTCTTGTTTAGCGCGCAGTTATGTATGCTCCCTCCCAAATAATGGGATCCTTAGGGACTTGTCCGAATAAAACATATATTGATAGGGAAAATTTCTGTCATTGCTCGTGCGTGCAGTAGGTTATAGCAACACGTGTTGACGTTATGGGCATTGTTACCGCACTGGTGTGCTGGTATGTGACACTCTTTTATTTAGAGTATGAGAGCGCGGTAAAACGTAGTACACACCGCAGATGATGGGGAAAATCTGTCACCAGTAGTGAGCCCATACACCTGATGCAGTGCGTACTAAGCCACACCAAATTTAGGATAGGGCCTTTACCGCAATTTTTACAACCTAGCAAACCGAAATTCGGGGGCAGTTCGCCCCTGCTGCACTGCCGGCCAGTAAGTTTCTGCGGCACATTACCCATCATCGGGCCCCACCGAGTTCCACTGCCAGCTACAATAATACCAGATCTGCATATCATCTGGTGCAAACCATTGCGTTTTCCGCAAGGCTAAACCACCGCCGCCCCGGGGGTGCAGGGCGGCAGCGTGGGCGCCTGTCTACCGTGAGCCTTCACGCATCACAGTTGCTGTAGACACAATCGCGCCCAGATACGTACACGCCTATGTGCACGAAAATACGGATGTCGGACCAACACCATCGGCAAATTTCTTAACCAGTTTATCCGCTCCAAAAAACACTCCGGTAAACACTACTAGTATGGCTATTGCAGGCCATGCCAATCTGCCGAAAATTGCCATGATGCTAGAGCCTAATATCACCCCAGTCATGATTGGCAACCCTATAGCCCTAACGAAACTGATTACATTACAGATGACTTTGCCGGCAACCATATCATCGTTGGCGCCGCCACCGCCGCCACCTGTGCCTCCTCCACTACCTGAGCCTGTATTACCACTACCTGAGCCTCCACCACCCAAAGCAGGAAACTGATTGGCAGTACCGACATTCGTACTGCCGGCACTTTTACTCTTACTACTGCTCACACTTTTACTCTTACTACCGCTTACACTCTTACTGCTCGTGCTCTTACTCTTATTATTGCCAGCATTCTTATTACTAGCAGCATGCGCCGAATCGACAACGAACAGGAACACCAAAAATAACAATACCTTCGGCGCTACGGCGTACATAGCACCTCCGAAACGCTTCAATAACAAACAACAAGTCACTTTCCTCTCCCTAGTAAACAATCAAACTCTCTACGCTTCAGGGTGACAGTGCACCAGTATCGAACTCCGCCACTTATTCGCGATATGGACGCGCCTTTTCATGCGCAGGATCCAGATAGACACGGAGCTACAGAATCTCGCGCAAGAAGTTTCCCGCCATAGTTCCCTGAAATTTGCGCCTATTGGGTCTAGCTTGGTGTTACACGACACAAAATTAGGTAACCCCGAATTGTGTTCACAGGGATGGCACTGCTCGGAACGCTTGCCCGCGCGAGACGTGCATGGGTGCAGACCGAAAAACCACTGGAAAACGTCCGTTGCGGCATTTCGGCAATTATGCATAGCCACCGAGGTATCCAGTATCCAACGGAGCCCCACACAAGATAGCACACCAAATACGGGCAACGCAGTAGTCAGGGCGTCACACGCACAGGGTGCATGCAGCAACGTGAAAGGGGCCTGGGGCTTCATCCAAAGTTCCTCGATAAGCGGCGCAATGTCACAGGGGCCAGTGACGTAGAGGAAATTACTTAACAACACGTGACTCCAAAAATGCAGAGAACAAAAAGTCTCGGCCAACAGGCCTTTGTATGCGCGCGCAAATTTGTGTCTCGCTGAAGGTTGTGTTGGAGCGAATTTTTACTAGGCAAAACAGCTGGATATCACCAACCATGCACGTGCAACGTCTGCTAGGTAACCCAAGCCGTGTCTTTCGGTCATGCCCGTTGGTGCCACAAGGTGACAGATGTGTGTCGACCCAAGCAATTACACAAGTAATTACAAGAGGGTTGTGCCGGCAGTTCAAGTGTGAAGCGAGTCAGGTTGGGGCAGTTGAGCGGAAGGTTTAGAGAAAGACTTGGCACTGAAAGTTGGCAACACAAGGAAATTCAAGTGTTGGTAGTAGAATCAATCAAGACACCAGGTGGCGTAAAAGTCCACTGCAGCGTTTGTGCCGCTGCCTCATCTACTGATGTGGCAGCGGCACATACCCCATCAGTACAACCCAGGATTGTTTACAAAATTTTAGCAACTCTGTGCTGTAATGCTGCCAGCTTGCACACTGGAGGCTATAGGACAAGTTACAGAATTATTATCCATTACGTACATCACAGCATGTATGTGATGAATAAGTACTATGGAGGAATATGTTCAACTTTGCACGAAGATACCTAGCTCCTGCTA
>NZ_AFMS01000141.1 GCF_000215485.1 Anaplasma marginale str. Florida | reverse complement strand
CTAAAATGATTCAAAACCTTTATCAAGCCGTCGCTGGTGTAGCCAGCCGCGTCAAGATACTCCAGGGCGCGTTGATCGGCAACCTCCTCCTGTGCTCTACTATAGGCCAAAAACTCCCTTTGGTGAATTGTGCTACTTCCCAAAATTATGGCCTCTCCCACTCTAGGATCCACGGCCAAGGAGGCTATCATACCTAAAACATACCCTATTCCCTCAGCCACTGCACCGCTACGCGCCTCACTACCCCTTTTTGCGATATGATTTTGCGACATGTGGCCAATCTCGTGTGCGATTACGCCCACAATCACGCTGGGGTCCCTCGAGAAAAGTATCAGCCCTTTGTGTATAAAAAGATCCCCGCCTGAGGAGACGTACGCGTTTATGGAGTAGTCGTCAACTACAAAAACCCTCACGGTGCTGGAATCAACATTTGCTGCAGCAAACAGAGGAGTGCTGATTTTTTTCACAACATTCTCCACTTCGCTATCCCTGAATACGCGCATGCACAACGCATCCGGGGACAGTATGAGCGCAGAGCACAGCGTGAAAATGAAAAATGCCCTCATATAGCCTCATCGTTTGGCAGCATCATGATAGTAAAAAGCACAGAGATACTCCATTTATCATTTGTCCACCAACCACAGGAGCGATGTACAGGTACAAGTTTGTGGTAATAAATTTGTGCGTGCGCGTCGCTTTTGTGCGAGCAAAACTACAATGTGGTATAATGCGCGAATAAATTGTTTGGAGGTTTCTCAGTGCCGGGGTATACCGAGCTAAAAGACTCCGTAGTTGCCGTCCTTGACGAACATAGCGCTAGTGACATAGTCGTCCTCGATGTTGCGGGGAGGTGTCAATTGACTGAACACATGATTATAGCATCTGGCAATTCTTCAACACATGTTAAATCTCTGGTCGAACACATAAAGAAGAAGGTGTCTAAATCTGGAAAGGTGCTTGTGGAAGGGTTACGTGACGGTAATTGGGTCGTCATAAGCATGGAAGGCGTTATAGTACACATATTCAGGCCAGAAGTGCGATCATACTACCGCCTGGAGGAGCTTTGGAGCCACAGCAGCCGAGAATCGGCCCAGTGTGCCGGTGCTTAGCAGCGCTAACCGCCTGCTCTGTGTTCCCAGCTAGAACGGCCGGCAGGTGCCCGTTGTGCGTTCACATCTGTGGCTTTGTGCGCGGTATATGGCACAGAGTTCTCGTCGTAGTGGTCCTGCTCAACAGTTTCGCACACCATCGGCGGCTGCAATGGTTAACGCATTGGTAACACTCTGAAGCTATTCTATAGTCGCCCTGCGGTGGCGGGGCGTCTGTTGATCTTAAATCGCGGCTGGATGGAACATGGAAGACTCTGTCATAGCTCGAAGAGCCGATGATCTTGTTATTTCTGTAAGGCAGGATAATGACGCGCAGAGCGTGTCAATTTCCGGCATTAATGAGCGCGCCTTAGCGCTTCTGGGTTTTGATAACACACAGTCCGTAGTCGGTGCTTCGCTATACTCCATATTAGATCCCAGAACGAAGGACATAGTCAGCAGCTACCTGGAGTTCACAGATGATGGCACAGACCTCTCTGAGGTCGTTTCAAAAATCCGTGGGTTCACGCTGCTAAACAGTAAGTTGCAGCCTGTTTCCGTGCGGCCAAAAATCTTCCGGACGACCTCTAGCCGGGGGGTGCTGAATTACGAAATTCTAATACGCGACACGAGTCTATCCCAAAAGCTCGATGAATTCAGGGCGGGCAAGCTGCGGGAAAATGCTCGCTATACTATGCATGAGTCGTTCGGCATAATGGATGAGGCATCCACAGCAACCGAGATAGGTGTGGTGTTGGACTTCGCAAATAGCAGCGGGGTTAATGCGATTATATGCATGATCGCCGCGGATCCAACTGCGCATAGCAGTGGTAGCAGCCTTGCAGAGATGCTAGACAGGACGCTTTCCGACACTATCAGTGAAAACATCAGGTACACGGACATTTCTGGGTATTTCGGAGAGCGTAGATTTGTGTTCATTCTTTTGGGATGCGACAACGCCAACGCTTATTCTGCAATTTCAAGAGTCCACGGGAGGGTATGCGACAAGCTGTCATCCCGTTGTTCGCCTCCAGCCACAGCCTCTGCCGCATATGCTCAGATGCAAGGCTCTAAGCTGGAGACTATGGTAACAGGTTTGAAGAATACGTTGCTTGCGGCACAAAAAGAAACGCAGTCAGTTAAGCTGGTTATGTGACGCGCTACAAGAGCGGAAGCGGCCGTTTCGAAGGCCATGCATCCGCGGCTGTAGAGCCTTACAGAGACGGTAACGGGGGCCCGGAGTGTAGCCGTGTGCAGTGAGATAAGCGGTTGACCACTAGCGCCGAGACAACAGCAGCTCACCACCGGGTTTGTACACTGTGTATGCGTGCAGGCTCCGGCAGCACAGGTTTGTTTGTTCGGCCGGTGAGCAAACCTCCGCACAGTTGGCAGTCTAATGAGGCAGTGTTATCTCTATAATTGCATCGTAGGCGTCATAACAAAAAGTTGCGCCGTACCTCATTAACAATAATGACATAAAATAGGCCTGAATATTTCTTGTATTCAGCTGGCACGCATCTATATCTCTATAGACGAGCACCCGTTCTATGTCCCGATGCATTGCAACTTCGTCAGCCTTGAGTTTTGCTCTCAACCGCACGCTCCCTTCTTCGGCAGCATCAACAACAGAAACAGCGACCTCCTCGCCCCGCACCATGAGCATAACAGATAGCAACGCAATGTGCGCCAACAATCTGTTGACCTTCTCCACCAGCTCCGCGTCAGCAAACTGCGCTTCAACCTCCCAAAGCAGCTGAGCAACACCCCTTTTCTGTAGGTATTGCCTAATGTTACTCTGGGTTTTATCAAAACTGGCATTGTCTTCCGACAAGCTGTACGCCTGGCGCAGCAACCTAAACCTTGCTATGATCTCTTCCGATGCTTCCTCCAGCGAACGAAGCGTACCTTCAGATTCAGGATCCTCAACCAGGCACTCAACGTAGCTCACCATAGCACCCACAGAACCGGCCAGGTCGTGCAACAGCCTGGCAGAGAGCACTTCCATGTTGGCCAGAACCCCAACACTCTGCTCATCATCAGTACTCATCTAGTACAGACTCCGAAGTCTCACGTAAAGTAGCGTGTATTCTATAGCAGCATAGAAGTTAATCAATAAATATTTTTGTATCGGTTTGTTACATCTGGTGCTACCCTATCGGGATGGGGGTATTCGAGTTTATGAGCAGGTACTCAGATTCCGGCGTGGATATCGGCTTGGCTAGCAAGCTCGTAGAAGCTATAAAGCCTATAGCGTCATCCACCGCGAACCGTGGCACAATTTCAGACATAGGTGGCTTCGGTGCGTTGTATGATCCTTTCTCCCCCGGTAATGGCAAAAAATACAGCTGTCCGGTGTTGGTTTCCTCCACAGATGGCGTGGGCACCAAGTTACTTATTGCACAGCAGACAAAAAACCACAAATCCATAGGCATAGACCTGGTGGCCATGTGCGTCAATGATATACTCGCGCAGGGCGCGACACCTATGTTTTTTTTGGATTATTTTTCCACCAGCAGCCTTGATTATGACACAGCGTTAGAGATTATCTCAGGAATTGCGGAGGGGTGCAGGCGCGCAGATACGGCGCTCATCGGTGGGGAGACGGCAGAGATGCCCGGCATGTATCCAGCTGGGTGTTATGACTTGGCAGGGTTTGCCGTTGGGATAGTCGAGAAGAGCGAGATATTACCGCGTACTGACCAGATTCGCACAGGAGATGTAATTATCGGCCTTGCTTCCTCAGGGCTGCACTCCAACGGCTTTTCGTTGGTAAGAAGTGCCCTGCAGGATTGCAATATTGCTTACGATAACCCATGTCCCTTTGCAGATGGCGCCACCTGGGCGAGCGTGTTGCTTGAGCCAACAAAGATATACGTACGGCCGGTATTGCAAGTGTTGCATATGGTAAAAGCCGTGGCCCACATTACAGGCGGGGGGTTTGTTCACAATATACCCAGAGTGTTGCCGGAACATCTGGCGGCACACATTCGGCTAGGGACATGGAAGCAACATGATATATTCTCGTGGTTGGAAAAAGAAGCCCAAATACCTTCAGCAGAGATGTTCGAAACCTTCAATTGCGGTATCGGCATGGTACTCATAACTTCTGCAGATGCGGCGGGCGAGGTGTTGAAAACACTGGAGAAAAGCGGTGAGGATGCATATACCATTGGAAGCGTGGTGCGGCGCGACGGCCACGGAGTAGTCCTAAGTTAGGCCATTTTTCTTTATAGTTTGGGGGTGAAATCCTCGGTAATTTTCTATTACGCTGTTGTAGTCCAAATGGGTATAAACCTGCGTAGTGGCAAGGCTGGCGTGCCCAAGCAATTCTTGCACCACTCTGATGTCCGCACCCTCCAAAAACAGGTGCGTTGCAAAACTGTGCCGGAGCGTGTGAGGGGTGGTCGTCTCAGGAAGCCCGATGCGCCTGCGCAACCCTTTCATTCTGTATGCAAAGTAGGTTCTGGACAATCTGCCGCCTCGCAGCCCGACAAAAACATATTCGGTGCTGGACGCGCCATGCACCCGTTGGTGTGGACAGCTTGCTACATACTCATCAATAATGCATCGTACCCATGGCAAAATGGGAATTACTCTCTCCTTAGATCCCTTACCCAGCACGCGTAATTCGTCTTGCCTCAGATCGCAAAACTTTATGTTTACCGCCTCACTTATCCTAAGGCCGCAGCCGTATAACAGCGCTGATACGGCCAAGTCTCGTCTGTGCGTCCAGTGTAAATCTTCCGGCTCTTCCATGACTTTACGCATTTGTGGCTCCTCCAAAACCTTAGGCAAGCTCCTGCGCACAATAGGCTTGGAAATATTGAAGACGACTGAGCTTTTCATGCCACACTTGTGGTGTAAATAACGAAAAAAGCTTCTCACAACGGAAATGGCTCTGGCGTTTGATGCAGACTGTTTTCCCTGCTTAAATCTGTCAGCCAGCCAGCTTCTAAACTCCGCTGAGCGCAACTCTTGGACCTCCTGCAAACTCACAGAACGCTCGCAGGGTTCGCCACAGACGGACCGATAAAAATCCATGATATCTCTTTCGTAAGCAGCAACAGTGTTGGGAGAATACCTCCTCTCTTCTCGCAGCCAACACAGCCAATTGTTGATTGCGGACAGCAAATCTCCTGAACCCATGCTAAGCCCCACTCCCTAGAAGGTGAAATGCTATCTTATGTATACACCGTGGCATAGTTTTTCTTGCACGTAAAATTTCTAGAGAATCCGTCTGCGACCTTTTATTCATTTCCAATATACCTGACCACACCTACAGCATCGGCAGGAAATAAGCCATAAAAGCGCAGTATACTCCATTTTATGCACCACAATTTTTACAGGCGGGCCATTGAATGATTCCTGCTTGCCAGGTCTGTGCTGCTTATGCCCCAAACCCCGATCTATCCGCCGCCACACGTTTTTTATGTTGATAAATGGCATGCTAAGCTATACCATGCTGGGCGTGTGTTTTTGAAGGTTGAAGTGCAGGTCACAATTCTTGGAGCTGGAGCATTCGGCACCGCGCTATCCATTGCACTGTGCAACACAGGTAAAAAGGTGCGCATTTGGAGTCGAAACGGGCAGGTTGTGGAGTCCCTACGCACACATGGGGAAAATTCTGTGTACCTACCGGGGTTCAAAGTGCCCAGAGAAGTTTTGGTGCATTCCGATATGGGCTTGGCCACAGACGGCCCTGCGGCTATTTTGATGTGTGTTCCGGCTCAGGAGTTGCGCAGTCTGTGCAACACTATAACGGCGGCTAGTGCGCTGGAAGCCGGGGTACCACTGCTGGTGTGCAGCAAGGGGATAGAAAACTCCTCACTAAAATTCCCGAGTGAGGTAGTGGCGGAAATGTTTCCGCAGAACCCCGTCTTTGTCCTCTCCGGCCCCGCACTCGCCAGGGAACTTGCGTCCGGGCTACCCTGCGCTATGGTGCTCGCGGGTGACGAAATTACAACAGCAGAAACATTGGCGTCGCAACTCAGCGGGCCAGCCCTCGCCATAGTACATAGTGGCGACCTAATGGGGGTACAGGTTGGCGCCGTAATGAAAAACATAATAGCCATAGCGTCGGGCATAATTGCCGGCATGGGTTTGGGACACAACGCGTCTGCAATTGTCATGGTGCAAGGTATGTCAGAAATCAAAGCAGTGTGTGAGGCAAAAGTAGGGGTTGCCGCTACGGAAACTCTAATTGGTCTTTCGTGCTTGGGTGACCTAGTGCTAACATGCACGGCACCGGGTTCACGTAACATGTCTTTTGGCTCATCGGTGGGAAAGGCGGGGCGCGCAGGTGCTTCTGGCCAGCAAAAGCCTATGTTAGTTGAGGGGGTTGAAAGCGTTACGGCCATGGTAAACATGGGCAAAGCGCTTAATCTAGAGCTACCCATATGTTCTGCGATAGCCCGCATGCTTCATGGACAACTAGGCGTGCGTCAGGCAGCCGCTGAAATACTTTCCGCCCCAGTAAAATCACGTCTCAATGTGTGACGCATATACCTTGGCTCACCGTTCTATTACGGGTGAGAGGGCCTTTCGCAGCTTTCATTTATCCAAGAACTTCGTGTGCATTAATCAGCTGCGGCACGAGTGACATCTCTGCATCCGCGCCTGACTTACGGGCTGCAAAACTCCTGGCTCCCACTCATGGCCCACACAACGCGACTTCCTCCATAATTTCACTTGGCGCCAACCCCCCTACCCGGCAGCACATCATCTCGTACCACCTGCTCTTGGCACTCAGCCCAACTCACTACCAATGCCAACACAGCTCTCTGCATCATTCAAAGCTCTTGGTACCACCGACATAACAAAGCCACTATCTATAAACTCCTGGCATCCCAGTCTAACTTGGTACCACACAGCATAACCCAACCTCTGGTACCTCCTACATAACCTGGTGCCTACATCCTCACAGCACTCAGCCCAACTTGGCTCTACCACTCACCACCGACACCATCGCCCTTGGCACTCAGCCCAACTCACTACCCAATGTGGCACGACCAACACAGCTCTCTGCACCATCACTACCCAGAAGCTACTTCCCAGCGGCAGTACCCTTATAACTTGCACAGTCAAACTTACCAGCATTCTCCATGCCTTCACCACTCAACCCAGCAGCAAATTTAGCCATGAGCTTACCAGCACCAAAGAATATAGCTGTAAATACAACCAACATTACAATAGCAGGCCATGCAAGCTTACCAAAGATAGCCATAATGCTAGAACCTAGTATCACTCCAGTCATGATAGGAAGCCCAAGCTTCTGCACAAACCGTATAACGTTACATATAACAACAGTCGCTGTATCGTCAGCAGCCTGAGTAGTCCCTGCACTGCTACCGCTAGCAGCCCCTGCAGCAGCCCCTGCAGCA
>NZ_AFMS01000142.1 GCF_000215485.1 Anaplasma marginale str. Florida | reverse complement strand
CGATGTATAGCTGGGAGCGTAGCTCAACGGTAGAGCATCAGTCTCCAAAACTGAGGATATGGGTTCGATTCCTGTCGCTCCTGCCATAGATTGATGAGTGTTTTTGGCCATGATAGGAAGCTTTGCTAGGTTTTTGTGTGATGTAAAGCAGGAAGCGCTGCAGGTCTCCTGGGCTTCCAGAAAGGAGGTGTCTGTGTTCCTGCTCATAGTTTTGCTGACTGTGGTTGTTTCGTCCATTCTGTTTAGTTGCGTGGATTTTGTATTCTTGAGGCTTGTTAAAATAGCGCTAGGGGTTGTTTATGCAGCATGATGATAGTGGGCACGAGTGGTACATAGTTCAGGTATCTTCTGGTAGCGAGGAGAAGGTTGCCCAGATGATTCTTGAGCGGTCTCAACAGCTGGGTATGTCTGGCGTTTTTAGCGAGGTTTTTATCCCGTATGAGGAAGTTACCAAGGTCAAGTACAACAAAAAGGTTGCGATGCGCAGGAAGCTGTCCCCAGGGTACGTGTTTTTGTACATGAGGCTTAGCGATGATGCCATAAATTTTGTGCGCAGGGTTCCCAAGGTGTCTAATTTTCTCCTAGATGATGCCGGGCTGCCCAAGGTTATACCGGCATCCGAGATGGAGACAATGCGCAGCAGCATGTGTAGGGCTGTTTCCAGCGAAGCCGCTTCTGAGGTCTGCAGTTTTGAAGTGGGTGATGAGGTGGTAATAAATGATGGGCTGTTCCAGGACTTCAACGGCAGAGTGGAGTACGTCAATGAGGACAAAAAGGTTGCAGGGGTAAGCGTGATGATATTTGGTAGGCTCACCAAGATTGAGTTCAAATTGAGCAGCATACAAAAGGTGGAGGGGTAGTTTATGAGTAGCGCTGCGTTGCTTTCACGGATAAATTTAGTAATTGAGGCAGGGAAGGCCATGCCAGGCCCCAAGGTCGCTTCTGTGCTTGGTCCGCGCGGTATTCCTATGCCAAAGTTTTGCAAGGAGTTTAATGATGCCACGAGTGCGCAGGGCGTCCCTTACGAGACGGGGGACCTAGTTACTGCCAGGATAAGCGTCTATGCCGATAATAGCTACAGTTTTTCTGTGAGCGATTCACCCGTGTCATTTTTGTTGAAGAAGGCTGCTGGGGTTACCAAGGGGTCCTCCAGCCCCGGCAAGGAAAGTTGTACGAGCATAAAGATGTCTGAGGTTGTTAAAATCGCTGAGCGGAAGATGGCTGATATGAACGCGGATAGCGTGGAATGTGCCGTTAAGATGGTGGTTGGAACCGCGAAGTCTATGGGCATGACTGTTGAGGAATGATTTTGGAGGGTTTTATCTATGTCTGGTGATGGTAGTTGTTCCTACAGTGCCGAGGAGGGGATTCGCGAGCTTTTGCAATCAGCTAAAGCAAAGTTTCGGGAGTCTGTCGATGTTGCCATCAAGTTGAGTGTTGCTGATTCTAAATCTGGTGAGTCAATCCGCGGAGCGGTGGTTCTGCCGAAGGGCCTGGGTCGAGAAGTTCGAGTAGCGGTTTTTGCTAAGGGTGAGCATGCCAAACAAGCCTCAAGTGCAGGAGCAGATGTTGTGGGGGATGAAGAGCTTATTGAAGAGATAAAGAAAGGGCGCCGGTTGGATGTTGATTGGTGTATTGCCACCCCCGATTTCATGCCGCAGATTTCTGCAATTGCGAAGATTCTTGGTCCGAGGGGCTTGATGCCTAATCCCAAGTTTGGTACTGTAACACTTGAACTCGCGAAGATGGTTGGCATCATAAAATCTGGTCAGGTGAAGTTCAAGTCTGATCGGTACGGCATTGTTCACGTGAAGATTGGGGATATAGGCTTTACTCCTGAGGATTTGCTTGAAAACTTTAATGCCGTGGTTGCTGCTGTGCAGGGTTTGAGGCCGACCACGATTAAGGGGTCTTACGTTAGGGGTGTGTTTGTGAATTCCACTATGGGCAGATCTTTCAGAATAGCTGGTATCGGGTAGGCCGGTTTCGTATGTGAGTTAGGTTGAGGTTTAGGGTGAAGCGCGTCAATAAGGAAAAGCATCTGGGTAAAATAGAGGGTGTATTTACGCAGTTTGGGAGCCTTGTGCTCGCAAATTTCCGCTCCATGACTGCTGGAGATTTTGCCACTCTTAGGAAGGAGCTTAAGGCCGGGGGATGCGGGATTACTGTTGTGAAGAATAGTATCGCCCGGATCGCATTGACGCGGGTTGGAAGAGCAGATGGGTTAGAGGACAAATTTCGTGAGGCCGTGTTTATAGCCTACTCCGAGGACATAGTGGCTTTGTCTAAAATTGTGAACAAGTTTGTCAAGGCAGCAGCCGGCAAGGTCACTTTCGTGTGCGCATATGATGGCGGACAGGTGCTGCCTGCCGATAGGGTGGTGTTTTTTGCTAGCCTACCATCATTACAGGAGTTGCAGGCGAGGATAATGGGTCTTATAGGCTACGGGGTTCCCGTCAGGTTGGCTAATTGCCTCAGAGCCGTTGGTGGGGGCATGGCGTCATGAGGGTTATGTCGTGGTACTTGGCTTTGTCACGTCGTTAGGTGCGTGTCATACCAGCTCCGTTGGGTGGGGAGAACGCTTCCCCTTCTATAGGCTGTTTGGGGTGTAGTTTTGTAGGGGTTTTGTTATGAGTAATGTTGATTTAGATTCCTTGGCCGAGCAGATTTGCGGTCTTGACTTGTGTAGCGCTGCTGCTTTGGTGGAGAAGCTAGAAGACAAGCTTGGGTTTCCCAAGGGCGGGTTGCTTACTGCCATGCCTGCTGCTGGTAGTGCAGCTCAAGGTGCAGAAGATTCCGGTGGGGCTGAGCAGACAGAGTTCGTCGTGATGTTTGACGGGTATGCGCCGGATAAGAAAATTTCTGTTATAAAAGCTGTGAGAGAGTGCACCACTTTGGGCCTGAAGGAAGCTAAGGACTTTGTCGAACAAGAAGGTTCAAGAGAGCTGGTTGAGGGCAAGAAGTACAAGAAAGCCGAAGCTGAAGAGGTAAAGAAGAAGCTTGAAGATGCTGGAGCGACAGTAAGCATAAAGTAGTCTTGGGTTTTTGTTGGTGGTTTTTTGAGGGAATTAATGTCTTCTGCGGGTGGTTCTTCTGGTCCCGGGTATGTGCTGAATGATTTCGACGCTGTTCCTAGGCTCTCTTACGCGAAATCCATAGACATTCGCGATTCTTTGACGGATCTCATAAGGATACAAAGGGATTCTTATGACGCGTTTATAGGTATAGATAGGGATGGGAGCAGCGGCATACAGAGCATTTTCGAGGCCATGTTTCCCATACGCGATCTTCTGGGTAGAGCAGTGCTCGAGTTTGTGGGCTACAACATAGGCGAGCCGCAGTATGATGAATACGAGTGCATTAAGCGCGGAATTACTTTTTCCGTTCCCATACGAATTACCCTGCGCTTTGTTGTATGGAAAGTGCAGGAGGTGTCCTTCAAGGAAGTCAAGTACGTGGTTGATGAGGATACCTCAGAACGTAGCGTGAAATATATGAAAGAGCAGGAAGTTTCCATTGGTGATTTGCCGATGATGACTTCATATGGAACTTTCATAATCAACGGAATAGAGCGGGTAATAGTTTCCCAGATGCACCGTTCTCCCGGGGTCTTTTTCGACAGCGATAAGGGTAAGACTTATAGCTCGGGTAAGCTCATTTACTCCGCGCGCGTTATACCATACAGGGGCTCCTGGCTCGATTTTGAATTTGACATCAAAGACATAATTTATTTCCGCATAGACAAGAAGAGAAAGCTCCCCGTATCTTACTTGCTAAAAGCCTTGGGGATGTCAAATAACGACATCCTTGACGCGTTTTACGACAAGGTGATTTACACGAGGTGCGACAAGGGGTGGAGGGTGCCCTTCATTGTTGACCGATTCAAAGGTGTGCGCCTTTCCTATGATCTCATGGATGTCGACGGCAGCGTGCTTGTGAAGGCCAATACCAGAATTACCTTGAGAATTGCAAAAAAGCTGTACGCTGATGGGCTTAGGGAATACATGGTGCCGTTCTCTGGCATTACCGGGATGTTCGTTGCAGCCGATCTTGTAGATCCGAGTAGTGGTGCGGTCATCGTGTCTGCGGGTGAGACCATAACGTCTGAGCATATAGTGAAGCTAGAGCTGTTTGATATCAGCGAGATTGCGTTTTTGAATATCGACTTCCTCACAGTTGGTCCGTACGTGTTGAACACACTGTTCCTGGACAAGAATATGACGCAGGAAGATGCGCTGTTCGAGATTTACAGAGTGCTTCGTTCTGGTGAGTCCCCTAACCTTGATGCAGTGAAGTCCTTTTTCAAGGGGCTGTTCTTCGAGTCAGAAAGGTACGATCTGTCAGTTGTTGGTAGAATAAAGCTGAACAGCCATCTAGGCCTGGATGTTGACGAGAACACGACTGTGCTCACCAAAGAGGACATAGTGCAAGTAGTGAAAAAGCTGGTCTTGCTGCGTGACGGCGAGGGTGTTGTTGATGACATAGACCACCTTGGAAACAGAAGGGTCAGGTCTGTTGGGGAATTCATTGAGAATCAATTCAGGATAGGGATTTTGCGGTTGGAGCGCATGATTATGGACTATATGTCCTCGGTGAACTTTGACAATGCGATGCCCTGTGATTTCGTCAATCCTAAGGTGCTGGCTACAGTACTTAAGGACTTTTTCAGCTCATCGCAGCTGTCTCAATTTATGGATCAGACGAATCCCCTGTCCGAAGTTACGCATAAACGCAGGCTGTCTGCTCTAGGGCCGGGTGGCTTAACCAGAGAAAGGGCGGGATTTGAGGTTCGTGACGTGCATCCCACGCACTACGGGAGGATATGTCCGATAGAAACTCCTGAAGGTCAGAATATTGGCCTTATAAGCAGCCTTGCCATATATGCCAAGATTAACAAGTACGGGTTTATCGAGAGCCCGTACCGCAAGGTTGAAAATAGGGTGGTGACGGATAAAGTAGAGTACCTGTTGGCGATGCAGGAGGGCGACTATTACATCGCTGATGCCGGGGCAGCCATAGATGAGAACAATCGTTTTGTGGATGATATGCTCTACTGTAGGCACGGTGGCAACTTTGTGATGGTGAAAAGCGAAGATGTTGACTACGTCGACGTTTCCCCAAAGCAGATAGTGTCTGTAGCGGCCTCTCTCATACCGTTTTTGGAGAACAATGACGCAAACCGTGCCCTGATGGGCTCCAACATGCAGCGCCAGGCCGTACCCTTATTGAAGTCAGAGGCCCCACTGGTTGGAACCGGGATGGAATTTGTAGTCGCTGCCGGGTCCGGTGCGGTGGTGTTGGCGAAGCGTGACGGCATCGTTCACCGCGTTGATGGGTCCTACATAGTAATCCGCGCTTTTGATGCCAACAAGGATGAGTGTTTGGGTGTTGATATTTATAGACTCAGGAAGTTTCAGCGCTCTAATCACAATACATGCATTAACCAACGACCCGTGGTTAAACTTGGAGATTATGTGAAGGCCAATGACGTGATCGCGGATGGTTCGGCGATTGACAGGGGAGAGTTGGCGCTTGGGAAGAATGTACTTGTGGCCTTTATGTCTTGGCAAGGTTACAACTTTGAAGATTCCATAGTAATTTCGAGCGACGTAGTTAAACGGGATGTGTTTACCTCCATACACATAGAGGAGTTCGAGTGCGTTGTAAGGGATACCCCCTTAGGTCCCGAGAAGATAATGCGGTCTGTGCCTGATGTAAATGAGGAAAGTCTGAGTCACTTAGACGATGTTGGAATCGTGAACATAGGTGCCGAGGTATCTGCAAGTAGTATCCTGGTGGGCAAGGTTACGCCTAGGCCCCCGGTGTCTCTTCCTCCTGAGACTAAGCTGCTTGTCACCATATTTGGTGAAAAGGTCTTCGACTGTGTTGACTCTTCGCTCTATCTGCCGCCGGACGTTGAGGGAACTGTCATAGACGTTCATGTGTTTGTAAGGCGGGGGGTAGAGGAGAACGATAGGTCGCTGCTAATCAAGCAGAGCGAAATAAGTAGCTTTGTGAAGGAGCGGGACTATGAGATCGACGTCGTGAGCGAATACTTCCATGACGAACTCAGGAAACTGCTCCGCAATGCGGGGGTGAAAGTCAAGGGGTACAGCGACCTCGATAGTTTTTTTGCTGAGGCGTCTGACGATACACTCTGGAGTACTGGGCTTGCTGATGCAAAAGTGGCTGCTAAAGTCAAAGATATGAGGGAGAGGTTTGACTCCATCGTTGGCGAGGCACATCGCAAATTTGAGCAGAAAGTAGATAAGCTGAACTACGGCTACGATCTGCCTCAGGGCGTGTTGACAATAGTCAAGGTTTTTGTGGCGGTTAAGCACAATTTACAGCCTGGGGATAAGATGGCCGGTAGGCACGGGAATAAGGGGGTGATATCAAGAATCGTTCCCGCGGAAGATATGCCTCACTTGGAAGACGGAACCCCAGTGGATATCATACTCAACTCTCTAGGTGTGCCCTCCCGTATGAATATCGGACAAATTCTGGAAACCCATCTGGGTTGGGCCGCTGTGAATCTGGGCAAGAAGATAGGCAGGATACTCGATAAGGGCGGGCCGTCTATGATCGCTGACCTTAGAGATTTTCTAGATAAGATCTACGATGGGCAGAAGCTCAAGAGCGACATAGCGTCTATGTCATCTGAGGCGTTGCTAGTGTTTGCCAATAGGCTGCGGAAGGGTGTGCCTATGGCTGCCCCAGTGTTCGAGGGCCCGAAGGACGCGCAAATTTCCAAGTTGTTGGAACTAGCTGAGGTTGATCCGTCTGGGCAGGTATATCTTTACGACGGGCGCTTGGGTAAGAAATTTGATCGGAAAATAACCGTGGGGTACATATATATGTTGAAGTTGCACCACCTGGTTGATGACAAAATCATGCTAGATCTGTGGGCCCATACGGTTTGGTGACCCAGCAACCTCTGGGTGGTAAATCCCATTTTGGAGGGCAGAGGTTTGGTGAGATGGAATGCTGGGCGCTGCAGGCTTATGGTGCAGCGTATACCTTGCAGGAGATGCTTACGGTGAAATCCGATGATATTGTAGGTCGGGTCAAGATTTATGAGTCCATAATAAAGGGTGATAGCAACTTTGAGTGTGGTATTCCGGAATCATTCAACGTTATGGTCAAGGAGCTGCGCTCCCTGTGTCTCAATGTTGTACTGAAGCAGGACAAGGAGTTTACTAGTGGCGAAGTGGAGTAGGGATTGATATTATGAAGATGTTGGATTTGTACGGCTATACCAGCATAGCGCAGTCGTTTGATAAGATTTGCATATCCATTGCTAGCCCCGAGAGCATTAGGGCGATGTCCTACGGTGAGATCAAGGATATCTCTACCACTAACTATCGCACATTCAAGGTTGAAAAAGGCGGCCTTTTTTGCCCGAAAATCTTTGGTCCCGTAAATGACGATGAATGTCTATGTGGAAAGTATAGGAAGAAGCGGTATAGGGGCATAGTATGCGAGAAGTGTGGGGTTGAGGTCACTTCTTCCAAGGTGAGACGGGAGAGGATGGGGCACATAGAGCTGGTTTCCCCTGTGGCACACGTGTGGTTTTTGAAATCCTTGCCTTCACGTATCGGGGCATTGCTTGATATGCCCATGAAGTCCATTGAAAGCATCCTCTACAGTGGGGACTTCGTGGTTATCGATCCTATGACCACTCCATTCTCCAAGGGGGAGGTTATAAGTGAAAGCGTATACAACCAAGCCCGCGACGCCTACGGAGATGAAGGTTTTATCGCCTTAACCGGGGCTGAGGCCATACGGGAGTTATTGGTAAGGCTGGATCTTGGGGCCATCAGAGCTGGGCTTAGGAGCGAGCTGGAGTCTACCTCATCTGAAATGAAAAGAAAAAAGGTGGTCAAAAGATTGCGGATCATCGAAAACTTCATCGCTTCCGGCAATAGACCAGAGTGGATGATACTAACTGTAATCCCTGTGCTGCCACCGGACCTGAGGCCTTTGGTGTCTTTGGAAAATGGTAGGCCTGCAGTTTCCGATCTGAACCACCACTATAGGACGATTATAAACCGTAATAACAGGCTGGAGAAGCTGCTCAAGCTCAACCCGCCCGCGATTATGATCCGCAATGAGAAGAGGATGCTGCAAGAGGCCGTGGATGGGCTTTTTGATAGCAGTAGGCGCAGCTACGTTTCAAGCAGGGCTGGTAGCATGGGCTACAAAAAGTCTCTTAGTGACATGCTTAAGGGAAAGCAGGGGCGGTTTAGGCAGAATTTGCTGGGTAAAAGGGTAGACTATTCGGGTAGGTCTGTAATCGTCGTTGGGCCTGGGTTGAAGTTGCACCAGTGTGGCCTGCCCAAGAAGATGGCCCTGGAGCTCTTCAAGCCGTTTATTTGTTCCAAGCTTAAGATGTACGGAGTGGCGCCGACGGTGAAGCTTGCAAACAAGATGATCCAGAGCGAAAAGCCCGAGGTTTGGGATGTTTTGGACGAAGTAATAAGGGAGCATCCCATATTGCTAAACAGGGCTCCTACCCTGCACAGGCTTGGTCTCCAGGCGTTTGACCCCGTACTTATAGAAGGTAAGGCCATACAGCTGCATCCGCTCGTGTGTAGTGCATTTAATGCGGACTTCGATGGGGACCAAATGGCGGTACACGTCCCTCTGTCACTTGAAGCACAGCTTGAAGCCAGGGTGTTGATGATGTCCACAAACAACATTCTTAGCCCTTCAAATGGTAGGCCGATAATCGTCCCGTCCAAGGATATTGTCCTGGGAATATATTACCTCACGCTGCAAAGAGCACAAGCGCCCGACCAGGAGGTTATGTCTTTTGGGGAATTGAGCCATGTGGAGTACGCCCTGCATGAGGGGATAGTACACACGTCTTCCAAGATAAAATACAGGATGCAGCGCTGCAATAGCGACGGCACAATAGTGAGCGAGGTTGTTGAGACGACCCCGGGCAGGCTGATTCTCTGGCAAATTTTTCCCCAGCACAAGGATCTCACGTTCGATCTCGTGAACCAGGTGCTTACTGTGAAGGAGATTACATCTATAGTTGACTTGGTGTATAGGAGTTGCGGGCAAAGGGAGACGGTGGAGTTTTCCGACAAGCTCATGTGTCTGGGTTTTCAATATGCGTCACAGTCTGGTATCTCTTTTGGCTGTAAAGACATGATAATTCCAGACACCAAGGCGGCGCATGTGGAAAATGCGAGTGAGAAAATTAAGGAGTTTTCTATCCAATACCAAGACGGGTTGATTACAAGGAGTGAGCGCTACAACAAGGTAGTGGATGAGTGGTCTAAGTGCACAGACTTGATTGCCCGGGACATGATGAAAGCAATCTCTTTGTCCGATGAGGAAGGGAAGCTGAATTCCATTTATATGATGGCGAATTCCGGTGCCAGGGGTTCCGCATCTCAGATGAAGCAGCTGGCCGGCATGCGTGGGCTTATGGCCAAGCCCTCGGGCGAAATTATCGAAACCCCTATCATCTCGAACTTCCGTGAGGGGTTGAGCGTGTTTGAGTATTTTAATTCTACACACGGGGCGCGCAAGGGGCTGGCTGACACCGCATTGAAAACCGCAAACTCCGGATACCTGACCCGTAGGCTTGTGGACGTGGCGCAAGACTGTACAGTTGTTGAGTATGACTGTAAAACCAAGGATGGCGTTGTCGCTAGGGCGGTGATTGAGGGTGGTGCCGTCGTGGCGACGCTTGACAGTGTAGTGCTAGGTAGGGTTGCTGCAGTCGACACTTACAACCCTGTGACTGAGGAATTGCTATTAAGTGCTGGTGAGCTGATAGACGAAGGGAAGGTCGAGAAAATAAGAGTTGCTGGGTTAGATGCGGTGAGAGTGCGGTCCCCGCTGACATGTGAATCCAAGAAAGGGATTTGCTCGTTGTGCTATGGTAGAGACCTTGCTGTTGGGGATTTGGTATCGATAGGTGAGGCTGTTGGTGTAATAGCTGCGCAGTCTGTGGGTGAGCCTGGTACACAGCTGACCATGCGTACGTTCCACGTTGGTGGTACCGCAATGCGCGGGGTGGAGGTATCTAACCTTATAGCTGTGCTGGATGCCGAGGTGAAATTGGTGAACAGCAACGTGGTGACCGACAAGTACGGCAATCAGATAGTGATGAGTCGGTCATGTGAGGTAGTGCTTCTCGACAGCGTTGGTAATGAAAAGATGCGGCACAGCGTACCATACGGTGCGAAGCTCTATGTTTCAGATGGGCAGCCGGTCAAAATGATGGACAAAATGGCCGAGTGGGACCCATACACTATACCCATTATTACCGAGAAGACGGGAACCATAAAGTATGTTGACCTCATCTACGGTGTGTCCATCAACGAAGTTTTGGATGAGTCTACAGGTATATCAAACAGGGTTGTTATAGACTGGAAGTTGCATCTCCAGGGGGCGAACTTGAGGCCGAGGTTGGTGCTGTTGGATGAAGATGGCAACATTGCTACCTTATACAATGATCTGGAGGCGAGTTACTTCGTGCCTATAGGCGCGGTGCTGAACGTCCAAGATGGGCAGAAAGTGCACGCGGGGGACGTCATAACTAGGATTCCTAGAGAATCCATCAAGACCAGAGACATTACCGGGGGGCTGCCCAGAGTTATTGAGCTGTTTGAGGCGCGCCGTCCCAAGGAACACGCTATTGTAAGCGACGTTGACGGCTACGTTGAGTTTGGCAAGGATTACTATCGCTCCAAGCGCCGGATATTCATACGGCCTGTAGACAAAAGCCTTCCTGCGGTAGAATATTTGGTGCCCAAGGGTAAGCACACCATAGTGAACGAGGGTGACTTTGTGCACAAGGGTGATCTGCTCATGGATGGGGATCCGGACCAGCATGACATACTCAGAGTTTTGGGGGCGGAGGCTCTGGCCAGCTACATGATTTCTGAAATACAACAGGTATACAGGCTGCAAGGTGTTAGGATAGACAACAAGCACATCGAGGTTATCCTCAGGCAGATGCTGCAAAAGGTGGAAATCACTGATCCGGGTGACACAATGTACCTGGTGGGTGAGCATGCTGGGCGCGAGGAGGTTATGCGGCTCAACCGCAAACTGGAAGAGGCTGGGAAGAAGCCTGTTGCATATGTGCCGATTCTCCAGGGTATTACTAAAGCGAGTCTTGATACCAACTCCTTCATTTCTGCGGCGTCGTTCCAGGAAACCACCAAGGTCCTGACCGAAGCCGCCTTTTCAGGTAAGGAAGATCCTCTGTACGGATTGAAGGAGAATGTAATCGTTGGTAGGCTAATACCTGCGGGTACAGGGTTCATTATGAACAAAGTGAAAAAGCTGGCAATGCTCGATCAAAGCGACTATGCAACTTACTATAATAGCGAATTGCGAGAGATCATGGGTGACCTGGGTGACGAATTAATTGCGGAAGGTGAGGCAGCCTCCCCGGGCCGCAGCGGTGATGGCTATCTGGGGAATGGCGGGGGAGTTGTAGATTACTAGTCGCGTGTAGCTACGGCATCTCCTCGGCCGTCCACCGGCGTCTTGATGCCGGTTGAGGAGAGTAATTCTAACTGCTCTGGTGGCGCCCCTTCGCATTCAGAAGATAGTTGCTTCACCGGCGCAAACGTGCTTCTATGCTGGGCAGTTTTGCCATACAGCTTTAGCGATTGCATATGCGCTTTTGTGCCGTACCCGCAGTTTTGATTCCAGGCGTATTCCGGATACTGCTCATGCAGCCTTCTCATGAATCTGTCTCGCGTTACCTTTGCGATTATTGAGGCTGCGGCTATTGAGGTGCTTATGCTGTCACCCTTAACGATGGTCTTGACTGCCCAGGGCAGGCCCGCTGGAGCCCTGCTACCGTCGACCAACACGAGGTCTGCTTTTACGCCCAAGTTTTGTAAAGCCCTTTTCATGGATATGTGCGACGCCACCAGTATGTTGTGTTGCTCTATTTCACGGACGCGCGCGAACCCCACGCCGTACCTTGCATGCGCTGTGATCTTGCAAAATAACTCTTCTCGCTTCTTGGAAGACAGCGCTTTTGAATCTTTAATGTCTTTTATGTAGTCGCATTCCCGCTCTGGCAAGTACACCGCTGCCGCGACCACTGGGCCCGCTATCGCCCCATACCCAACCTCATCCACTCCTACGATGACTGAGATTGTGCCAGACCTTAATTGGTCTTCAATCAAAAAGCTGGGCATGCGATTCATAAAACCCGCCATGCGGTGAGTATAGTAAACTGGCGTAGGACCCGCCGTACTGACTGCAATCTTCACGACAAAGGCGCTCCCAATATAACACAACTGGGATGTAATACAATATGCCATGGGTCTGCAAAGGATAAATCCGAATATTATATATAAAGTATCCGGGAGGTGAATATGTGCACCAAGAGTGGTAGCAACGCGATAGAGAAAGCCATTTGGTGTTAAATGCAGATATGCATATTGTACGCTGCGGTAGGGCAATGAATACTTGTGGGAGGATGAATGTTTTTCTTGATCTCCCATGCAAATATTGCTACGCTCCGGGCTTATTATGTTAAATTAGGTATATTATGCATGCACATTGATTGACGGCATGCATATTGTGATGCGCGACAGATGGAGCTTTGTATACCAAATGCGCTGTTGCGGAGAAGCCTTCCCTTAAATGAGAGTTTTTATGGTATTCTGGAATATATACTGATATAACATAAATATTCGTCCTATATACCGGGACAGGTTGTGCCAGGTATTGTGAAAACTTTAGAGGTAAATATGGGTGTCACGGAAACTAAGGGGTTGAGTGCAATAGAGCTGGCCATACGCGATTTGAGAGCAATGTGTGAAGACGGGAGCACTGAGGAGATCTGCTTCAGGGCAGTTGTAAAACACCTGACTGAAGATGAAAATTTCAGTAGCAGTGTTACCAAGATTGATAGGGCGTTGAAAGATTATAAAAAATGCCATGGCGTGATTAGTGCGAAAATAAATGAGGCGATAAACGCCAGGTTGGATGTATCAGAAAATATTGCCCGTGTTCCTGATCAGATAAATTTGTTTCTGGCGAGCAAGCGCGAAGTACGTGGGGTATTGAAGTTTTTTCACGAGGCATATCACATAAAGTGTGCAGGCGGTAACACGCGTGAGGAAGCAGTTTCTGCGCTTATGGAGTCTTGCACGAAACTGCGTTACGACGGGTTGCGCTCGGCACACTCGGGTGACGAAACCAATTCTGGGAAAAGCATCACCGAAATCTTAAAAAGATTTTCTGGCGGGAGACACGAAGATGCGAACCAGCTGTGTAAGGAAGTGCTCATATGCTTTTCCACCAGGAGGCTTGTCATTGCCGGGGGCAACAGCCAAGAACAGGTAGCCGGTTTTGACAAGGTGTGCGTTTGTTATAATGTCCCCCAAGGTACGGAGCTTTCCATTTTGGGCAAGGAATTGTTAGTTCTAGGCGATATTTCCGGCACCGTCACCGCTGAAAGTCACAGTTTACTGCCGAACCTACCGCGCCTTTTTGTGCGTAGTATTTCTCGTGGAGGAAAAGCAGCGGGCTTTGGCAACGTGATTGTCACGGGTGATAATAGAGGTTGCATTCGGGTACGTGGGCAGGCAGGCGGGAGTGACGCCACGCTTGGGGGAAGCAACTTGGGGAAAATCTATATGGTGCCGCAGGAAGACGTCGTTGAGCCAAGCAGCGCTGCGTCTAGTGGTGAAGCGTCGGCCGAAACAGCACGATCGGAGACCGCTAACCGTACACGGGCGTATGGGAAGTTTTCTCTGAACGTCATGGGGAGCAATGCTGGCATCATACGCATAGCGGGAAATTCCGCGCACAAATCTGACGCCCTCATTCAGGGCATAAATGTAGGGAAGATATTTTGCGACGATACCAATCTGAAAGTGCGTGGATACTCGGCTATGTGGTTCAAGGGGCAGGGGCCCAGAGCCAAGACCAGTGCGGCAAGGTCACGTGGGATATTTGGCAACCTTTCTTCTTGGATTGCCGGGCTTTTCAGGCGGTCTTCTGCCAATACTGTGCAGAAACGCCGCGCCAGTAGCGGTTTGTCAGGTGCACATCCTTACGTTCATGCGGTACGTTGCAGTATCGAAATTGCAGTGAATCAACTGTCTGGCTTACTGATGTGTGGAGAGGAAAATACCATCGAGCTGACGGGTACTGGAGTGCCCGGCACTGCCTACGACGTGAGAAATTGCAAAATGTTTCTACGTGGCAGCAAAATATGCCAAAATGCGAGCGCAGAGATCGGGCGCATGCGCGAAAGTAGCATAAAGCTTGAAGGGGGAGAAATATCCCTACCCAACTCAGAAATAGCGCTCAGTACTATAGATCTTAGAGGGGCGTCAAGCCTTACGACGCACAAAATGAGCTCCTGTAATGCGGTGCTTGATGACTGTAGCAACATTCGTGTCGATGGTGAAGTGCACCTGTGCAGAGTCCTCATGCTAAAAGACCGGAACACACGCGATGCTGGACGTGCGCGTAGAGCACCAGGTGCACACGGGCTTGATACACCCGTGATAAGGCGAGGAATGGTCTACGTAGAGCAAGGCGATGTATCTGTGCACTGCATGCATGATGTTAATTTGGTGATAGGGGAATACGGCAACGTCAACGCCTCGTATTTCAAGAAGGGTAGCGTCCATATGGGGGAGCGTTTCCGTCTGCAACATGACAAAGGGTCTCCAAACAAGCAGGTTAGGTTTGCGGAGACAGTCAGTTGCATACAGGAAATACCGGTTGCTGGAGGCGCTCGCAAGTTTGTATACAACACTCCACTGAGGCGAGACAAAAGCGTTGAAGTTGACATGTGTATCGCGCGCTTTGGATGTGTGGAGGATGCGGAGGTTTTTGCCGGATATGTTCCGCATCGCGACGTATTTTTGCTCACAAAAGAGATGAAGAGATGTGTTTTGCACGTCAGGCAAAAAGGGAGAATAAGTTCTGGTACTCTTGAAGAGTGCAGCGGTGAAATCATAGGTGAAGGGGTGGAGCTGGAAGCCGGTACGGTACTCAATAGCACGATAAAACTGACCGGAAATTCCAGACTCGTGGTACCAGAAAGTATCAAGGGTAGCCTAGTTGGAGTTGGTATGGCATCTGCGGTGCTCTGGCTGTGCGACGGGAATGTCACGCATGGCCCGGTGATGGGCTCTACCGGGAGCGGGCTCGTGTTAGGGGAATTCGCATCTCGCTGCACATCCAGCAAATGGGTGCCAAAAAGCAGCAGAGGCCTGGTAATTGGAAAGGATACTGTGCTCACTGCTGAGGGAAAAAGTTTCGCTGGCAAATCAGATGTGGTACGCTTTTATAGTGCGCAACAGAAGCTCACGAGCTGCGGGTCTGCGCCGTCGGATTTTCTCAAGGAAAATGCGTGCATAGAGTCCAAGCGAACTGATCTTAAAGATAGTGCTGCTAACGCGATGGATATAGTGCAATGCGCGCAGGATGATATGCTATGTGCCGCGAGCAAGCATTGTTGTGAATTGTCGGTATCTGACCTTGGTATACTACGTGCACCGTTAAATAATGGGGGTAGATTTTCAGATGTGGCGAGAGTTGCAGCACGCGATGAAGCGCAGAAAACCGCTGCGCCTGGCACTCCGCAGAAAGAAGCAAGCGCTGGTTTAGCTATTGAGAGTGAGGCAGGTCCTTACGGAGTTACTGCGGGACAGCACGGTGAGCGCACGGGCCGTGCAACAGACGCCGATAAGGTTACTGAGTATCGCAAGAAATGTTATGAGACTAAGCCGGCACAAAAGCAGCCCAATGTGGCAAGCACTTCTGATGCCAACACTCCTTGCCGAAGTTTGGGTTGTGCGGAGTCTGATGAACGAGTAAAGGCGTCCAGGGCGCACCTTACGCTACCGATAGGTGACAGGGCAAATACTGCCGCGAGTATTGGTATGGACATTAGCCGTAGAAGGAGATTACCAGCACAGTGCACTGTGGATGCGGACAAAGAGCCATATTCGGGTAGAAGCGCGGTCTTACCCATTGTTGGTACTGACTCCATGGGTGATATAAAGGAAGTTGGGAGTGTGGAGATACACCGTGATGCAGGCGAAGATAGTAATACGGGCGTGTTGGATGCCATAAGCGTGTCTGAGGTAGATGGGAGCAAGCTCATCGCGTAAAACGGGCTTTTTTGTGGTATGTGGGGCTAAACTGATTCTATACGGCCCCGCACTGCCTTGGGATAAGAGGAACGCCGAAGTGTGCACCACTGACTGGCGACTGCCTGCTGCTAGCTACTGAAGTAAGTGACCGAGCAGACTGGCTTGTTGTGGAGAAAAGGGCGAACATGAGCTAAGTGCACGGCCAGCTCCCTACCAGAGGTTCAGAAACTTGGTGATTATTGCGTGGTATGTAGAGTATGCGAAGTGGGACACGAACACGGCAAGGCATGTGTAACCGAGATTTACCCGCAGATATCCGCAGGATACGTTGATGAGGGAGCCCACGATGTGTGTCCAAGATAATAATGCCAGGGGCGCCAAGCACGCCAACTGTAAATAGCCGCCAGGTTGGGTATATTCTGACTTGTGATACCTCATCCGTGCGAACATTACCAGCCTGCCCAGGCACCAGTTTACGATGCCCCCCAGCAGCGCTCCCAGAGTTGCAACCAATATTGATGTTAGCGGATTGTAGCCCCCAAAACAGCATATGATGTCAAACACCGTTGCCCTATTTACTGGAAGGACCACGGATCCAACCACGCTGTCCGTAAACAACAAGAGATATGCCTCTAACGTATGAGAGAGACCCATAGCCACCTTACAGCACGCACCACGGATACAGAAAGTGGGACCGGTGCGATTCGAACGCACGACCCTCAGATTAGGAATCTAATGCTCTATCCTACTGAGCTACGGCCCCAAAACGCAACCCCACCACAACACTGACACTCTACACAATCTTCCGCTCCAGGACAACTAACATTTTCTATGGTACATCTGCGAAATTGTGATGCCGTGGTATGCAAGGGGCAGGCAAGGGCGGATTGTACGCTAATTAATTATTAAAGCAATTACAATGTATAACGAATTTACAACGGCCGTACAAGCGGGACCCAACTACGGTGAGGTAAGAGGAGCAGCAAAGGTGGCGAGGATGCGCTCTTGCCTTAATGTCTCACACAGCCTGTGTATGTCTTGTAGCGTGTGTGCTGCGGTGAATGCGAATCTGAGTCTGGGAGTGGGCACAGTGGGTGGGCGTATAGCCGCCACCAAAAATCCCCTTTTCGCCAAAATTTGTGCCGCGTGCACCGCACTGTGCGGGTCTCGCATTATAATAGGCACGATATGGCTTTTGGGCTCTGGTAGTTCCATGGCTTCACAAAACTTTTTTGCGAGCGTAATTGGGATTTCGCAACTCTCACGGGCTATGTCTATAGCAGCGCTTGCCGCCGCGACTATTGCTGGGGGGAGGGCAGTTGTATATACGAAACTTCTTGCGGCGTTTTGAAGGTAGTCTATCACCACCCGCGAGGAGCAGACGTATCCTCCCAGTGCTCCCGTAGCTTTGGACAAAGTGCCTATGTAAATGTCAGGCTGCAGTGTGCTTGTCATACCAAAGCTGTGTGCCACGTCTACTGCAAGCCATGCACCGTGCTCCCTGGCTACTTTTGCCAGTTCATCTACTGGTGCCAGGTCCCCATCCATGCCGTATACCCCCTCAACCAGCACAAGGCAATGTCTGTGCATTTTACGATATTTTTTCAGCAGCTCTTCACAATGAGCCAAGTCATTGTGCATGAATCTATAAATCTTGGCCCCAGATAACTTTGCCCCATCGACTGCAGAGGCATGTATTAATCTATCAGCAAGTATCATATCGTGCCGACCAACGATTGTGGATATGCTCCCCACATTTGCTAGGTACCCACTACTAAATACTAAAGCGGCTTCTGTGCGGTAGATCGCAGCGATTTTTTCTTCTATCTCCTTGTACAACGGGTGATTGCCCGTAACCAATCTCGATGCCTGCGCCCCTACTCCATAAAGCTCTATGGCCTTGATAGCGGCTCTTTTTACCACACTGTGGTTGGCCAGGGACATGTAATCGTTGCAGGAAAAAGAAATGAGCTGCATTCCATCTGCGGTTATTACCTGCCTACTGGTGGCTTTCCTGGTGATGGTGGCCACTTTCCTGAGTAGGCCCTTGGATGCGATAGACTCACACCTTGCCTTTAGTACGCTCTCCAGTGTTGCATGCACCTTGTAACCCAGAATGTTTTCCTGGCTATTTTACGCCATAGGGAGAGTTGACGCAGCGATTATCACTACACGTACCAAACCCACCCATGCACCGCAATGCGCGGTGCTTATGCTACCAGTACAGGACCTGTCTGCAGTCTCTAATGTTCTTCCATACCCATATTAATGTCTCGACTTGCATCTTCGACCCGGGAATCACTTTTTTGTATATCAACCAACGCGATCTTGCCGCGGGAACCGAAGTTAGCTAGATTTTTCATGAAAGCAGCACACGAAAACGCGGCGGCACTTGCCACCATTACGAACCAAATGTGTCTACGCATATACTCTATCAGTAACCCGATTCAACACAATAGCTCATTACGTCATAAATGCTAGGATTATTAAAATTTAATGTTAGTATTTTACGGCCGTGGTATTTCTGGTTTGTACGAGCATGCTTGGGTTGTTACTGATTCAAATGGTGCTTTGGGTGGTGTTTTCCGGATATTTTGACGCGTTTTTCCTGTCCGCTGGTGCGGTAAGCTCGCTGCTGTCGGTTGCCGTGTGCTACGTGATAGGTGCCAAGGAAGAATCTGGTTCCAGATATGAACCGCCTCGTGGGAGCGCGGCAAGGTTTTGCAGGATTATTTTTCTATATTTGCCGTGGATATTCGGCCAGGCAGTGCTGTCTGCGTGGTTTGTGACCAAGAGGGTGTTCGCGCCGAACGTACGCGACATGAGCGCGCCCGTAATGGCACTTGTGGAGACCGGGCAAAGTGGTGAGCTGGGCGCGTTTATATTGGCAAATTCAATCACTCTGACTCCGGGCACGGTAGGCATGAACGTAACACGGGATTATAAGGTTGAGGTTTTGGCTCTGGACAAGAGCCTGATTCCTGGAGTTGCCGAGATAGACAACCGCGTTAGTGCCATACTAGGAGAGCATGCATAATTGGGGAATGGCGGCCACGTGGCAACGCTCAAGCCCTGGTAGGCAAGGTTAGGAACCTTGGTCCACAAACATGACAGGCGCGGCGGCCCTCAGCCTTGCGTTTTTTCGTAAATTTGCACAATTCCCTTTATCGTAAGCAACTCGTCGATGTGGTTGAGGTAATCGCAATTTCTGAAAAGGCCCACTCCTCCCCCAGTGGCTATAACACGCAGGGTCCGGGTGCTCTCGCGCATTATCTGCTTTGTAATGCCTTCAACCATTGCTCTATATCCCCAATAGAGCCCAGCTTCCAGCGATGCAGCTGTGGAATCACATACTATTTTTTCTGATTCCCGAGCAAGAGTTTGTGGTAGCAGTGCCGTGCACTCCCTCATACTGTGTACCAAGCAGGATACACCCGGGGCTACAACCTGGCCATACAAGCCGCCATTCCTATCTAGCAGGTTAAAAACGGTGGCTGTGCCCATGTCAATTACCAACAGGTCGCTTGTAGGCCACACGGTTTTTGCAGCAACCAAATCGGCCACCCTATCCGCGCCTATGGTGGGTTGCGCCAGACAAATTTTAAGTCCAAATAAGTCTGCATGGGAGTTCGTAATGAACACCGGAGAAATGTTAAAAAAGCGCTCAAACAGCTCTTCTACATGTCTGTTAACGACTGGTACAACGCTAGAAATTGCAGCCCCACGCACCCCTGCGAGAATATCAGCAGACCTGCGCGACGCCAGCACGCTGATACACGAAAAATACTCAGCAGCAGTTCTTTTCCCGCAGGTAGATATCCTCCACTTGTCTACAACTGTGCCATTTTCACATAACGCAATCTTAGTGCTAGTATTGCCAACATCGACCGCAACTATCATGCTGCTTTACTGCACATCTACGCCCACAGCCTGCTCTACTTTCGAAAACCCCTCTTGTGTCAGAAGTTCGGCTAGCTCCATATTGATCTTTTTCACTACTCCAAAACCCTCGTACACTAGGGCGGTATACAGCTGCACCAACGATGCACCGGCTTTTATTTTTGTAAAGCCTGCGCTCCGCTGCTCACACCCCCACACCCTATTAGTATCACCTTGTCCCGGAGCAAGGAATACATTTCGGAGAGCACTGTTGTGGACAGGTCAAACAACGGCCTGCCGCTTAACCCGCCCTGCGTGATTGACTTATTTCTATCTTTTCCCAAAAGGCTGAGGTCGGTAGTAGTGTTACTAACTATCAATCCGCTGATTTTGTGCTTCACAATCTCTTCAGCTATGTCCTGCTTGAGCTCGTCGCTTATATCTGGGGCTATCTTCAAAAATATGGGAACAGACTCCGCCTGGTCAACGGAACGCCGCGCATCTCTTACGGAGGAAAGAATCTCACTCAAAGGGCCCCTGTTCTGAAGGTCACGCAGCCCCGCGGTGTTGGGCGATGAAACGTTAATGGTGATATAGCTGGAAAGCCCGTATACACTCCTGACCATCTCGGCATATTCCGCGGGAGGATCAGTACAAGTTTTGTTGATACCCAAGTTGGCGCCAAACACCAAGTTGTTTAGCTCTTTTCTGTCAATTTTCTTGATGAAACGCTGTATGCCCTTATTGTTGAACCCTAGGCGGTTTACCACAGCTTTTTGGTCCACTATCCTGAAAAGGCGTGGCCTTTTGTTTCCCGACTGAGGTTTTTTTGTCACAGTGCCGGCCTCTACGAACCCGAAGCCCATGCCTATGAGGGGTTTTATGACCTCGGCGTTCTTGTCAAACCCAGCGGCCAGCCCTATAGGCGTCCTAAACCTTAAGTGGCACACCTCAATGCTTAAACACTCGGGCATTTGCCCCCGCACCTCCGGGAACAACCCATGCTTTAGTCCAAAAATCACAAGCCCGTGGGCGACTTCAGGTGGCACCCAAAAACGTGGACTATGGCTAAACCTGAAGAACGACACTGCTGCACCTAAACCATATTCCGAAAATAATACCACGCACGACAGCAAACACCAAAGCTCCTGTGAGGTGTATTTACCACTATCTGCCATAACTGCAACAACTATCAATACATACTAAGTAACGACGTGATATACTGGCGGTTGTGTGCCCAGATAGGGATTCACGCCCGGCAATCGCAGCAATCGCAACTGCGGCCGGAAAACGCACATTTTCCACGCGCACCAAAGCGCCGTTCTGACATTTTATAGTCTCTGTATTAGAGGATAGGTGATGCGGGTTTTGTCTGTGGACAACACGCGGGAGTTGAGAGTCCTACAAACTAAATCTTCCCCGATAGAAAAGGTAGACGATGAAGTTTTAGGGCTTGTTGACCGGATGACAAAAGTGATAAATACCAGCGGAACCGTTGGGTTTTCTGCTATCCAGCTGGGCGTTTCCAAGAGGGTTTTTGCAATCAACGTGGCTAGCGGGCTGTTCGACGCGGCGCAGGACATCAAAGTGTTGTCTGGTTATCACTCACTCAATGGGAATAACCTGGTTTGCGTGAACCCCAGAATAGTGAGCTTTTCGGGCGAAACGGTGGTTTTGTTTGAAGGGTGTCTTTCAGCCAGCTCTTACGGCTTGATCGGAATAAGTAGGCCCAAGCATCTCGACCTAAAATACACGGATCTCATGGGTAATGAGTGCGTTATAAGGGCATATAACTGGCTTGCAAGGTGCATACAACACGAGATGGACCACCTCAACGGGGTGCTGCTCGCCAATCTGGTTGACAACATCAGAAATCCAGAGGCAAACAGCGTTTCCGAAGAAGATCTTAATACTGTTCACATACTTTTGGTGGATAGAAAATCCTAAGCCATGCAGATGGCGCCTGACTTGCAACCTTTCTATTCTCGCTTGCGCGCTCGGATTGCCGTTCGCCCATTATAGCGCGTTAATATTGATACGCACGATGCGATATACCACACGGGTACGCAACACAGACAATGGTATATACAATTGGTATGCACAATATTGGCTGGTGCGTGCTGGTATTGCCTGATACAATGCCGGACTATCTTTGTTTATGTGCGGAGGAGTGCGTGGTTATATCAATGAACGGCCCTAGTTTCTTTTCTGGAGACTCAGTAAAAAATTTAGTAGTAATGCTGCATGGTAGGGGAGCAAGTGGCGATAACATGATCTCTCTCGCTCCGCATATGTCAAAAGAACTTCCCTCTGCTCAATTTTTAGCTCCACATGCACATATGAACTACGGCAATGGCTACACTTGGTTTTCAGACAGTGTGCGAGACATGGAAGAAAGCACTGCGTTCGTTGAAATTATGCAGGCAGTTCAGGATGTGAACGAGTTTATAGACGCGCAGCTAGCTAGATTCTCAATAGGTGATAGCGAGCTGTCTTTGGTAGGGTTTTCCCAGGGGGCAATGCTTGCCATATACGTTGGGTTGTGCAGAGCAAAAAAATGCGCCTCCATTGTGGCCTACTCTGGGGCTATACCGTTCCCCCATGCTCTGGTGCCCAAAATCCGCTCGAAACCCAATGTTTGTGTCGTCCACGGAACTGATGACTATGTAATTCCAATCCACTATTTTAGCGAATGTGTGGGTTTTTTACGTGAGCAAGGCGTGCCTGTTGTTGAGCACAAGCTGCAGGGCCTTGATCATTCGATTAACAGTGAAGGCGCAAAGATTGGTACGAAATTCATCAAAGACAATTTTACAGTGCCTAAACCATAGCAGCTCCTACCGCCACTCTGTGGTGTGTTGCACAGATATCTATGATAGGGTGTGTTTTGAGTGCCGCGACGTAGTTCGTTGATGCTAGATTGCTATATGCGCGTGGTAAATATACCCGGGCTAGTTATGGCGCAAACGTCGGACCACGGCTTGTTTGGCCGTGCAATGAGGAAATGTCATTTGGTAGATGCGGTACGCAGCATTGTGTTCGGGTTGCGCGGCCCTGAATGAGATTAATGTGCTTCGTAACCCTTATGCTTTGGTCAATAATTTTTACCTCAAGCTCGACATATTAGGGGTAGTATGGCCAGATACGTTCTTTCTGTTGATGGTGGCGGTATACGGGGCATTATTGCCGCCAAAGTGCTTTATGAGGTAGAGCAAAGGCTCGGCAAACCCGCCGGTGAAGTTTTCGATTTGTTTGTAGGAAGCTCAGTAGGGGCGATTATAGCTGTCGCTCTCGCTCTAAGGAATGGTCAGGGAAGGGCCGAGCATACGGCTTCTGACTTATTGGGATTTTTTCTAAAATTTGGTCCGCGCATATTTGCCTTTTCATTGGTGAGGCAAGCGCTGTCTGTAGTTGTAGGTACAAGGTTCTCCCCGAAAAATTTGGAAAATACGCTCAGTGGCTTTTTTTCTAACCTGAAAATGGGTAACGTTACGGCGAACATTATGATACCGAGCTACGATCTTCATACGGGGTACACCTTCATGATGCGCAATTGGGAGCCTAAGTTTCAGGACCTGAAACTCGTTGACGTTCTGCTTGCGGCATCGGCGGCCCCCACAATTTTTCCCCCAAGAAATGTCGTTATCCAAAACACAAAATGCTGCATGATCGACAGCGGGCTTGTTGCTAACAATCCATCCATCTGCGGATATGCCGCGTCCAGCGTGCTGTATCCGGGCGAGGAAGTGTATTTCCTGTCGGTGGGGTCGGGTGAGCGGTCTAAGCCCGTATTGCGCGTACGAGATAGCCTAGCGTTTTGGGCGCTAAACGTAGCTAACGTATTTCTTGATGCAGGTATGGATGCTGTAGATTACCAAATGACCAGGATGGTCGGCAACTACCGGTACACCAGGATAACTGGATTCCTGAACCGGGCGAGCCACAACTTTACCGATGCCTCGCGCAAAAACATGCAGGCACTGCAGAGTGACGCGGATGACATTATAGCGCAAAACTCAGAGCGCATAGACCGGTTTATTGATGCGGTTGTTGGCGGGTAACGCGGCCGCATGGCTGGTTGTTTTCGCAGGCGTCTTTATGGGGCATGCGGCGCATACTATCTGGTGCTTTGTGAGCGGGCTTGATAGATTTTTTCGAAGGTGTATCATGGCTGATAATGCCTTTCAGCGGTGTTTGCGTGAGGGAAGCTGATAGTAGCCCCATGGATGTGTTTGGTCTATGGTATTCTGAAATGCTGCGGGCCACTGGCGCCCATATGCGTGAGCCGTCTGCAATGGTGCTTGCTACTTGCGATGTTCAAAACAGGCCATCGGCCCGGGTCGTACTGCTCAAAAAGTATGGTGAAGCGGGGTTTGAGTTTGTTACAAATTTTAACAGTAGAAAGGGTAGGGAAATTGCCGACAATCCGCAAGTTGCACTAGTTTTTGACTGGCGACATATCGGCAGGCAGGTGCGTGTGGAGGGGTTGGCGACGCTTATGGATGCGAGCGAGTCTGACGCATATCATGCTTCCCGGTCCCGCGAGAGTAAAATCAGTGCATGGTGCTCGCAGCAGTCTGCGGTTTTAGAGAGTAGAAAACTGTTGCTTGAGCAGTTTGAACGCGAGCGGCAGAGGTTCGATGGCCAGGAGATTCCCCGACCGGGGCACTGGGGGGGTGTTAGAGTTGTCCCGCACGTGGTGGAGTTTTGGGAGGATGGAGCGCACAGGCTTCATTCCAGAAAGCAATACAGCCGCGGAGATAGTGGCTCATGGAGCTGTGTTGATCTATACCCATAGTGGCCTATGCGTACTGCATCTCGCTCAGGCAACGCCTAACCGCGGTTCCATCGTTGAATTCTACCGATTTTCCCGCAATTTGTTGGGTGGTCTCGTGCCCCTTGCCGGCTATTAGTAGTACATAGTTGTTACGAATTGCAAAATTTACTGCATAATGAATCGCGTCGCCCCTATCTGGGATTTCAATTGCATTTTCGCAGTGCAACATGATTTCTTTTCGTATGGTTTCTGGGTTTTCACTTCTCGGATTATCATCTGTCACTATAACCACATCAGCGTACTGACTGGCCACCATACCCATGGTTTTGCGTTTCTCTCTATCGCGGTCGCCCCCGCACCCGAACACTAACACTGTTTTTTGGGGGAATCCGTGCCACTTCAGCGAGGTTAGGGCATGCTTCAAAGCATCGGACGTGTGCGCATAATCAATAATTATGCGGTCACCTATAAGCTCCATGCGCCCTCGTGGGGATGCTAACCTGTCAATGGGAACATCTCTGTGTCCGGATCCTGAAGCCGCTACTATAGCCAATGCGCATAGCAAGTTTGATATTTGAAATTTTCCCAAAACTGGAAATGCCCCGTCGTAAATCACCTCACCGCACATTTTTACTGTTATGTTGTGCCCTTGTGTATTGCGTTCCAGGCGGGCCAACTTTACGTCACCGGTGTCAACCCCGTAGGTAATTATGTTGCGGCCCGCCGCCAACTCCCTTAACTCCTCATACTGTTCCGAGTCCGCGTTTAGCACCGCGCATCCCTCACGTGACAACACCTCGGAGAATAATTTTTGCTTTGTAGCCCAATATTTTTCCATACTACCGTGGTAATCCAAGTGGTCACCGGAGAGATTGGTGAAAGCTGCAGTGCTGGCTTTTACCCCATACAAGCGCTTTTGTGCCATGCCGTGACTCGAAGCCTCCATGCACAGGTATTTGACTTGCAGGTCACGCAGTGTGCTCAACGTTTTATGCAGCTCCACCGCGTCAGGTGTGGTAAATGAGGTGCTGCTGGGCAAAGTTGTGTTGCCTACTATGGCGCCCAAAGTGCCCATGCTGGCCCCTGTGTGCCCGGTAAGACACCAAATTTGCCTACAGAAATCCGCCACAGAAGTTTTTCCATTCGTGCCCGTCACTACTGCGACGAACTCGGGCTGACTGCCGTGGTAAAACTCGGAAGCCAATTTGTAGTAAAGATCATGCTGCATGGGGCAGATGATTATTTGCGAATGATCTACGTGCGGTAATCCACCAGCATTGCCGGCAACTATAAATTTTGCCCCAGCCTTGACTGCATCCGGCACGAACCCTTTTGCGGCTTCTGACAAGCACACGAAGATAAATCCGGGCTTCACGCTTCTGGAATCAGCGGTGATCCCGGAAGCCTGACCAACCAGCTCCCTGACAATGCTGTCGATGTTCATAGGGCGTGTAGCAGCAATTTTTTGGGGGAGTAAAGCATACAACGTGGTGTATCACAAGCACATTTTGACGTCTGTTACAACATACTTACAGCTGTTGAAAGACGTGGTTTTTGGTGGAAAGCGGGTACTGGCTGCCCGACTGCAACAACTCTCTGCGGCGGCAGAACAACTCCCAGCCATTTGCCTGGCCCCCTCATGATGCGCGTAACCCCAGTGTGAACTATGGCAGCCTGGACAATGCCCTTTCCACCGATGATATTATTTCCTCTGGATCTTCCAAGCCACAGTAAACCCGCAGCCCGTCAATGCCAGCTTGCGGCGCGTTTATTAGCGACCCCTTGGAAACTATGGGAATCACTATGCTTCGACACCCTCCCCACGACAACCCAATTTTGAAAGTATCGATTCCCTCCAGCGCGCGATCCACCTCTTCGACCGAGTAATTTCCGTCAAACATCAAATTAACGAGGCCCAAGCCATACTTCCCGCGGCAATACTTTTCCCAAACCTCGCGATGCGGGTACGATGGCAGCCCCGGGTAAATTACCTGAGATATTTTTTTGTGTGCCTGCAGCCTAGAAGCCAGGGCGATCGCAGTACTTTGCACTTGCTGCATGCGCACTCTCATGGTTTTCATCCCGCGCTGTACCAGGTAGCAATCGTCAGATGATACGTAAATGCCGTAGTTCCGGTGGTCCACATACAGCCTGTCAAAAATCCCCTCGTCGTTCACTATCAGGGCGCCCATCATTACGTCTGAATGCCCGCCAAAATACTTCGTTAGGGAATACATCACGATATCTGCTCCACAGTTGAAAGGGTTGAACACCGTGGGAATGCAGGAGTTGTCACACAAAACTACTATGCCACGCTTTTTCGCGAATGCTATTATGGGCGACACGTCCTCTATGATTAACCTGGAGGAGCTGAGGGTTTCAATAAATATCAAGGACGTCTTCTCATTTGCCATCTTTGGCACATCCTCGGCTGATTCGTACACAGAGACACTTCTCCCAAGTCTGGGGCAAGACTCCTGTATGAATCTGTGCAGCTTGAAGTACGCCTTTTTTGGAACCAGAATGTGCGACCCTGCGTCACAGAATGTTACACAGGCCATGGTCAAACACAAAAGGCCCGACGGGAATAGCAGCGCATATTTTCCCCCATCTATGGCCCGTACATCCTCAGCAAGAGACGTGCAAGATGGAGCAGCGATGTTTCCGTAGCTTGCATCCACGCCAACCATCTTACCCGATGAGTTGCAATACCCACCGTACGCTCTTATGATTTCTCTAATGCTGGAAAAAGGAACAGTGGAACGCCTATACACCGGGTATGTGGTAACTACCCCACAGCTTTTTACCTCCAACGGATCCGCATCTGGTTGCTCCTCTGGGCGCCTAGTTGTTGTGTCGGCCATCTTTCCCCTCCGCCGTCTGTTCGTCACTGGTTACCAGAAAAAAGGAAACAGAGTGCACCATTTTCACCTCGTCTGATAAAACCTCGTGCATCAACCGCCACCTGTTCAGTCTACTCATGCCCGCAAAGCGATCTGAAACTACCAGGATTTTCATGTGGGATACAGCATAACCCCGGCTCCCCACATGCCCTGCATGATTATGCGACTCGTCAACCACTTCCACGTGTGCCCCAGCCACGTGTGCGAGTATTTTCTCCCGCACCAGCCCAATGATTTCTGCACGCTTACCGTCAAGTGGTGTGCTCGAAACACCAGAACCAGCACCTCCAGCTGGCCCTGTACTTTGAGCTAAACCAAGCTTCATACCGAGGCACCGCATATAAACCGGGGCAATTGTGGGCGACACCGTGTTAATTGTCAACACAAACCACGCCCCATTGCCGCATTTAGCCACACAGTTAGTGAAGTGTATGTAATGTGTACAAGCAAAATTAGCGTGAAGAGTTAATCGCGTGTTAACGCTCGGTAAGATACAACATAATTGTTTTATGCCTTAAAGGAAAAGATGCGGGAGTTATTATGACTCCTAAGTGGTTTTGGAGATTATTATGAGAGCCAGTAACATAGCGACGCCTCTTTCCGTATTCTGTGCGTGCGCAGGGATATACCCTTTCCTCGCCGTGAGTGACGCCGCAGATAACCCCGATGACGGTGATAGGTGCATGTTAGGGAAGGATATTCTCAAAAAGGATCAAAAGGGCGGTCAACCCTATGCCCTGACCGCATTGCATGTGAATGATTGCCGCCATGGTAGCGCTGAGTTTAACCTCTTCTTGGGGATAGAAGCCGACGACATGTGCAAATTGCCACATGCTCCACAGATACATGGCTTCGACGAAGCAATTATCGGTATGTGCGGAAATTGGGGATACGCGCCAAACAAGCGTGACTTTTTGGATATGCTTGAGAACTCCTCCGCTGCTGAGGTGGCGCAGCGCATTTATGACGGACTCAGCCATAAAGTGTTTGCTACCGATGCTGATCTCGTACTCTTTAAGGAGGAGCTGGCTGAGCTATGGTCTGGCGGAAATGGGGCTGCAAGCGCATTTTGCGGTGTGCCAAGCAGTGAGGAGCCACGAGGTATGCACTTTTACGGAAGGTATGTAGAAGCCCAGGATAAGCAATGGGTCGAGAGAAACTATGATGGCCTGGAGAATGCCGATGATTGGGATTTTGCCCCATCGGCCAAATTTGTAATTCCGGGAGGTGGTGTGAGAGTTGGCAACAAAGAGGAAGTGGAAGTCAATTTTTCTCATGCCGGTGATATAATGAGGGCGACTGAGACTTACAATGGGTTGGCTCCTAGCTTACTATACGATGAAGGAAAGCTCTGCGTTTATAAGAGCGATGAAGGGCATGTCTACGCTCCAGCAGTGGCAACTAGCGGCGGCAAAGAGAAACCACGCATCCTACTGCCTGGCCCAGTGGCGCTCGTGGGAGATGCCGGAGTGTTACTGTATGAATGAATACTTGGAAGGTGGCAGCTATTAAGGTGGCAAACCAACGTGCATAGCCATTGTAGCCATTAAAGTCAGCGCGATGCCCACGTTGTTACGGCTCGGTGAGATGTTGTACCACTGGTGAGTGGACGTAACTCCGCGCGGCGGCTACCCGACCGACACATGTGTAGCATTCCAAGCTACAGCGGCCTTGGGGACCTAGCGAATTCTACCAACGAAGAACATTCCCCCATTGTGGCAGTAATATCCAAGCAGCGCGTAATGTGCCATGAGCGGAGTTCAAGCACCGAGTTGGCACTTGCATAGCGCATGTCCTGCCCAACTGTTGGTGATAGACGCAGATTATGCCTCGGGCCTTTTCACGACAAGTCTTGCCTGTATAATGTTCCACTAAGTTTAGGTGTTCATGGGCTTGCATGATTGATGGACTTTTCGTTCATCTTAGAACGCACAGCGATTACTCCCTTCTGGAGGGGATGATCAAGATAGAATCGCTGGTGGCGATGTGCGTGGACCAGAACATGCCGGCAGTTGCCCTGACCGATTCTGGAAATCTATTCGGCTCCCTGGAATTTTCTGATTGTGCCGCAAGTTTTGGTGTGCAGCCCATAGTTGGGTGCAACATCATGGTGCACGATGCGGGCGAGGACTTGGGAAACATTCTAATGCTCACGAAAAGCCACGAAGGCTTCGTGAATTTGATTAGTCTAGTAAGTAACGGATTCAAAGAAAATCAATCAGGAAAGGCTAATAGGGTTGATGTTAACAGCCTACTGCGGCAAGGTTCGGGGTTGCTCCTGCTAACCGGGGGGCACGATGATATTTTAGCCCGCGCCCTGCTTGGGAAAAGCGCCGGGATGGGGGCAATAAATGCGATTCTAGAAACGTTTGGCAATGATGTCTACGTAGAGCTGCAACGCCATGGGTTAGAATCCCAGAAGGAGGTAGAGGGGCTATTGATTGGTTTTGCATACGAGCGCAATATTCCCCTGGTTGCCACGAACGACGTGTTTTTTGTACGTAGGGGCGATTTCCAAGCGCATGACGTGCTATCTTGCATTTCGGACGGGACATATATAGTGCAAGAAGGTAGGCGCAGACTCACCGAAGAGCACTATTTTAAGACGTCCAAGGAGATGTTCGAACTGTTTTCTGACATCCCAGAAGCTGTGCGCAACACTCCGATGATTGCCCGAAGATGCGCGTTTATTGCGGAAATTAGAAAGCCGTCATTGCCGCACTTTCCGTGTTCAGGTGGTAGAACTGAGGCTGAAGAGTTGACGGAATGCGCGAAAACAGGATTGGAAGCGCGATTGCGAGCTAAAAACATTGATGGAGATAAGAAGGAGCAATACCATAACCGGCTACAGTACGAACTTGGCATAGTGATATCCATGGACTACTCTGGGTACTTTCTGATAGTGGCAGATTTTATCTGCTGGAGTAAAAAGAACGACATAATGGTCGGCCCAGGGAGGGGATCTGGTGCGGGGTCATTAATA